>DATIPQ010000130.1 GCA_035471785.1 Acidobacteriota bacterium | reverse complement strand
CAGTTCTTCATCGTGCGAGACGAGTTCGACAAAGGTGCTGAGGATGGGACGCGACTCCTGCTCCATCAGTCCCTGCAGTATGCTGCGGGTGACCTCTTGCTCGAATTCCTCTTCAGAGACGGCGGCGAAGAAGTGATAGCTGCGGCCCTCCCGCCGGCGCGTCACCAATCCCTTTTCGACCAGGCGGCCGAGGACAGTGAGAACGGTCGTTGCGGCCACCGGTTTCCGCTCACAAAGCCGTTCCCGGACCAGACGCGAGGGAGAACCGGGAGCCTCCCATAGCGCCTTCATGACCCGGCTCTCCAAGTCACCGAG
Organism: Acidobacteriota bacterium; assembly: GCA_035471785.1. Lineage (NCBI taxonomy): Bacteria > Pseudomonadati > Acidobacteriota > Acidobacteriota bacterium. Next base: position 13,018 of record DATIPQ010000130.1, on the reverse strand, counting down.
AATCTGAGCCATACCGTGCTGCGAGGGTCGGAAAGTCAGTTTCACTGAGGGAATTATAGGTCGTCGAGCAGCAAAGGCACAATCTGGGCCGGCAGTGAACGATTGAAAGTAGTTTTCCTGTCAGGCTCTTGACCCCCTGCCGACGGCTGCGTCGTAATGGACGGACGTCGGTATGCGAATACGTTTGAAAACAGACCGTTTGCAGCAAGAGCTCTCCAAGAAGAAGGTCAGCCTCAATCGTTGGGAACAGATGCTGGGACTGGGGAGAGGGCACCTCTCCCTTTTGCTCAGCGGCAAGCGCCGCTATCCCAATCCGGAGACCCGCCACAAGCTGTTGGAGGGCTTGGGGGTATCTTTCGAGGACCTTTTCGAGATCGAGTCCAAGGGACCTCGACGCCCCTTTCGAAGGGACGGGGCGAACGCTGCCAACGGAGCGGGCCTCTTCAGCGGATTAGCGATGGACATCCGCTTCGGACTGCGGCAGTTGCTCAAGAGTCCGGCCTGGACGCTGGCGGTCGTGCTCACCCTGGCCCTGGGCATCGCAGCCCACAGCGCCATCTTCAGCGCCGTCTTCGCCGTTCTGATCGAGCCTCTGCCTTTTCCACAGCCCGAGCGTCTCTATTCGGTGGGAGAGGTGGAGCGTACCCGCAACGTGGAGTGGCAGCACCTGTCGCGGGCGGAATTCCGCGAGCTGCAGGAACGCCTGGACATCTTCCAAAGCCTGGCCGCCTTCGAGCCCCACGTCCTCAATTGGACTCCCCAGGCCGAGCCCTTGCAGCTTTCGGCGGGCTGCGTCACGCCGGGATACTTCGAGACCTTGGGTATCCAGCCCACCTTGGGCAGGACCTTTTCTGCGCAGGATTCGAAAAGGGGGCGGGTCCTGGTCGTCAGCGAAGGGTTCTTCAGGAGCCACCTCGGCGCTTCCCGGCAGGCCCTGGCCGAGCCCCTCATCATCGAAGGAGAAGACTGGCAGATCATCGGCATCGTACCCGATTTCGGAATCTCTCATCCCGACCTGGAGTTCCTGGCCAGCCAGCAGGTCTGGTATCCGATGCCCGACCGCCGGAGCAGGCGGCGAAGCGGATCGTTTACCCGCGTCGTGGCCCGGCTGGGGCCTGGAGTGACGCCTGAGCGCGCCTCCGAGGAGTTGGCGGCCGTGGGCGAGGAATGGGTCGCCCAGTTTCCCGCGGAATACGCCGACCGCGGGTATCGGTTGGGGATGAAGTCGTTGCAGCACTGGGCGGTCGAGGATGCCCGTCCCACCCTGACGGCCTTCGCCATGGCGGTCGCCTTGCTGCTGCTGCTGATCTGTCTCAATCTGGCCAACCTGCAGTTGGCCCGGGCCGAGGCGCGGGGCGGGGAGTTCGCCTTGCGGATGGCGTTAGGCGCCGGACGCCTGCGCTTGATGCGCCAGTTCGCCGTGGAAGGCGGTCTGCTGGCGCTGACAGCGGCGGTGGGGGGACTCCTGCTGGCGGCCTGGGGGATTCCGCTGCTGCGTTCCATCAATCCCCAAGCTATGCCCCGCTTCGAAGAAGTGGAGGTGGGGTTGGCCTCGCTGATGGCGGCCTTGCTGGCCGCTCTGGCCGCAGTCGCGATATGGGTCCTGGTCCTGGCCCTGCAAGTCTGGGGCAGGTCATCCCGCCTCAACTTCGGCGCCAGCGGATTAGGCCGTGGAAGCGTGAGCGCGGGGGCCTTGAGGCTCCCTTCGGCCATGGTGGTGGCCCAGATTGCCTTGGCTCTACTGCTTCTTGTGAGCGGGGGCCTCATGCTCAGGAGCTTCGAGCAGGTGATGTCCGTCAGTCCCGGCTTCAACCCCGACCGGGTCATCGGCTTCCGCTTGGTCCTGTCCGACCGCTACGCTGACCGCCAAGCCCGCTTGAACTATTTCGAGCAGGTGCTGGAGCGTCTCAACTCCATCCCCGAAATGCGGGCCGGGCTGGTCAGCCGTCTTCCCCTGCTGTGGGAATTGACGCGGCCCGTCAGCCCCCACCCCGGCGACAGCAACCGCTCGCCCCAACCCGTGGAAGCCGGCTACCGGCTGGTCCACGGATCGTACTTCCAGACCATGGGGATCGACTTGCTGAGCGGGCGGCTCTTCCAGGAGATCGACCGCGACGGCCCCCTCACCGCGATCGTCGACGAGAATCTGGCCGAGCGGCTCTGGCCCGGACAGGACCCGCTGGGGCGGCGCTTCAAGCAAGGCGAGCCCTCTGCCGAATCTCCCTGGCGGACGGTGGTGGGAGTCGTCCGCCACGTCAAGCACCGCGGACTGGAGCGCCAGAGCCGCAGCCAGTACTACATCCCCCTGGTGCAGTCGCCTCTGGCCGCAAGTTCCATGTTCGTTGTGGTGCGTTCGCTCCCTGACGGTCCGGCCGAGGGCCGGATGGTCGACGTCAGGCGGGCGGTCTGGAGCGTCGACTCCGAGATCCCTCTTTCAGAACTGGCGCCAATGAGTCACCGGCTCAGCAACGACCTGCAAGGACGCCGCTTCGTCACCAGTCTCTTCGGGCTCTTTTCCCTACTGGGACTGGCCCTGGGCGCCGTGGGGCTCTTCGGACTCATTTCCTTCAACGTCAACCGGCGCGTGCAGGAGATCGGCGTCCGGCTGGCTCTGGGAGCAGGCCGCGGCGACATCTTGCGGTTGATCGTGGGCAGGGGCATGTTCCTGTGCGGACTCGGGGTGGCCGGCGGACTCGCCATCTCGCTGCTGGTGGGCCGCTACCTCTCCAACCTGCTCTTCCGGGTCAGTCCAACGGATCCGCTGGTGCTGGCCGTTTCCGTGGTCTTTTTTGCCGTGGTGGCAGCCCTGTCCAGCTATCTCCCGGCCCGCAGAGCTTCGCGCATCGACCCCGCCGAAGTGATCCGGCAGGCCTGAAGCCTCCCGAGATTGCCGAGGAGTCCGCCTCGCAACCATGGCTGTCGAGATGGCTGAAAGATCCAAACGGCTTCATAGAGAATCCGCCTTCCAGTCTGGTCAGAACTTATGACCGGCAGCACTATGTGGCCAACAAGTTCACACACGAGTCAAGTTCTGTGACCGCAGCGAAGGCCCGATGCTCTCGCCGGTATGAGGGCGCTCGCTACAACTGGTCATCCCGGTGGAGATCAGGCATAATGGCGGGGCATCTTCGGGAATGCATCCGGTCCGCGGAAAGGGCGGCGCCCATCTCGCTCGAATGACTGGGTTTCACATTGGCAACGGACCCTTCTTCGGTCCCGTCAGCGGACGCTGGACTGTTAACGAAGGAGGCTTCCATGTCCGATGTCCGCGATTCGTCCTCTCCCGGCGCCCAACGCCGCCACAACCTGGAACAAAAGAAAAAGCTGGCCAAGGACCTGCTGCGCGCCTTCAGGCGGGGCGACGATAAGGCCCGGGGACGGGTGCGCGAGTTTCTGCCCCGGCTCTCCGATCCCGACGGCAGGACGTCCTCAGCCGGCAAGCCGCTGGTATTGGCCGAGGCCCAGTATGTCATCGCCCGCGAGTCAGGCTTCGCCTCCTGGCCTCGCATGAAAAGCGCCCTTGAAGCCGCCGCCATGGACGAGCAGTCGCGGATGAGGCGACTCATCGAGGCGGCTTTGCAGGGACGCCGTGCCCAGGTGGAGGAGTTGCTGGCGGCCGATCACGGCACTTCGCCCGACCGCTCCATCCATGCGGCGGCGGCGCTGGGGGACGATGAGGCCGTGGCGCGGCTGCTGCGGGAGCGGCCCGAACTGGCCGTTGAAGAGGGAGGTCCGCGGGGGTGGGCTACGATTTTCTACGCCTGTCATTCGCGCTTTGGACGGCTGGATTCCGAGGTGGCCCAACGCCGCATCCGCATCGTCAAGAACCTGTTGGAGAAGGGGGCCGATCCGGCCCGGACGGTAGAGGCTCCCGACGTGCCGGACGGGTTTCGCTCGGTATTGACCGCTGCTGTCGAGTGCGTCTCCAGTCCTGAGTTGGTGGAACTGCTGCTGGAGGCGGGCGCCAAGCGCCAGGAGAACTGGGCCCTGTGGGCGGCGGCGGAACTGACCGATGCCGTGGGCGGCGACGATCTGCAATGCCTGCGCGTCCTGCTGCGCGATCATCCTCCTCAGTATCAGCTCGACTTCGCCCTGTCTTTGCGCGTGGCCATGGACGAACCCAGAGGCGTCAAGCTGCTCTTGGACGCAGGCGCCAGTCCCGACGCCGGCAGTTGGGGCGCCCACGGCAGCGTGTTGCACCAGGCCATCCGCGACCGACGCAGCCTGGCCGTGATCGAGCTTCTGCTGGAGGCGGGGGCCGACCTCGAGCGTCCCAACCGCGACGGATACCGCCCCTACCAGATCGCTGTCCGCCTGGGAAGGAAGGATGTCGCCGAACTGTTGGTCAAGCGAGGAGCCCGCCAGGAGGTGTCCGAGGTGGACCGCGTGCTGGCGGATTCCCTGCGCGGAGAAGCGTCCCCGGACGCGGGTCAGCTTGCCGGCCTCAGCCGCACCGATCACCAGGTGCTGGCCTGGGCCCTCAGCCATGGCTGCGGAGAGGCCGTCCCCGCGCTGCTGCGGGCGGGACTCGATCCTGAAGTGGCTGACGATGAAGGCGACCGTCCGCTGCACCTGGCGGCCCGGGCCGGAGATTCCCATGCGCTGAACAGTCTCTTGGGGGCCGGGGCCAACCCCGCGTCCCGCAACCACGCCGGACGCACGGCCCTCGATCTGGCCCTCGAAATCGAGGACTCCGAGCTGCGCCGCGGCCTGGTCGAGCGTTTGCTGCAGGCCGGCTCCCCCGTCAGCGGACTCCAGGCCTTTCCCAGCGGCGATGCCCGGCTCGACGCCCGCCTTCGCCGCCTGGGCGCGGTCGAGCAGGAAGTCTCGGCGCAATGGTTCGAGCGGGCTCGTGACGCCGCCGTCCAAGGGCAAGCCGACAAACTGCGCCGGATGCTGCGCGACGATCCCACTCTCATCCACGCCCGTTCCCCGCGTCCCCACCGCGCCACCCTCCTCCACTACATGGCCGCCAACGGGGTCGAGACGGAAGTCCAGCGCACGCCGCAAAACGCCCTTGAGATCCTGCGCATGCTCCTCGATGCGGGCGCCGAGGTGGACGCTCTCTGCAACGCTTACGGCGGCGGACCGGCCCAGACCACCCTGGCTCTGCTGTCCTCGAGCAGTTGGCCGGCCGAGGCCGGACTGCAAGGCGACATGGTACGCATGCTGGTGGAGGCCGGGGCCAATCCCAACGGCCTCGACGAGGACGGCGTTCCGCTTGCCACCGCCATCGCCTTCCGCTGTCCCCAGGCCCTGGACGCGCTGGTCCAGTGCGGGGCCCGCCTCGACAACCTCATCTTCGCCGCTGCCGCCGGCCACCTCGAGGCCGTCAAGCAGCAGGTGGACCCAGAGGGCGCTCTGCGTCCTCAGGCGGGCTTCTGCCGCGTCCCCTGGTGCCGCTCGCTGGGCGACCCCGTCAAGGCGGTTCAGCAGGGGCTCATTTACGCCGCCCAGTTCGGACGCCTGTCCACCGTCCGCTACCTGGCCGAGGCCGGGGTCGACGTCAACGCCGCTCCCGTGGACGGCATCGCCGCTCTCCATGAGGCTTCCTTCATGGGACACATCGAGGTGGTCCGCTACCTGCTCGAGAAAGGCGCCGACCCCACCCGCCGCGAACGCCGTCACCAGGCCAGCGCGCTGGGATGGGCGCGGGAAGGCAAGCGCCAGGACATCCTTCAACTGCTGCTTGAGCATTGCCAGCCCGACATTTTCGACGCCGTGGAGTTCAACCTGCCCGACCGGGTCAGTGAGCTGCTGGACTCCGACCCCGACCTCATCCACGCCCCCGACGGCCGCGCCATTCCCCTGCGCTCCGCCGCCCGCCGCGGCCGCCTCGAGATCGTCCGCATCCTCCTTTCTCACGGCGCCGACCCCCTCCTCAACCCCGACAACCGCGGCTCCGCCCTCGACCTGGCCAAAAAGGCAGGACACGATGAGATCGCGCGGCTGCTGGAATCAAGGATCGGCTGAGCAGGGAGTTGCATTTGCCCCAGTAACATTGGAGAGCGGGCCATGGCCGGCAAGACCAGCAGGTTGATCGGCTCGTCCACGGCAGGTATCTGACCCGACTGCTGCAAGGGCGCAGCGCCGCTATCCGACAAGCGGCCGAAGCGAGGGTAGAATAGGAACACCATGGACCTGACCGTCCTGCTCGATCCTATGGCCGTCTGCCTGCTCCTGCTTCTGGCGTTGGTTTTTCCATGGGGCGGCGTGAGAGATTTTCGCCGGCTCATTCGTTGGGATGCCGAGAACCGCCCCGACGCCAGGCTGCGCCACTACAACTCGATCGCAGTCTGGGAGTGGATCTCGGCGGCCGTTTTTCTCGCCTGGTGGTTCTGGAGCGGACGTCCCCAGGAGCCCTTGAGGCTGGTTCACCGTCCGATGGGCTGGGAATGGCTGGCCGTGGCCGCCGGACTCGTACTTTCCGCCCTGCTGGTCTTGCAGATGTCCAAAGCTACACGGAATCCTCAATCCTTGTCGAACCTGGGCGGCAATCTCGGTAACCTGAAGCCGATGATTCCCCGAAACTCAAAAGAGCAAAGCGCTTTCAACATGCTCTCGGTCACCGCCGGTATCTGTGAGGAGATCTTGTATCGGGGGGTGCTACTCGCCGTACTGGCGGCAGCCATTGGCACCTGGCCGGCCGTGGTCGTCTCTTCCGCAGTCTTCGGGCTCGGCCACCTCTACCAGGGACTGCCCGGCGTGCTGCGGACGGGGGCAGTGGGACTTGTCTTTGCGCTGCTGACGGTATTCAGCGGCTCCCTTCTGACCGCCGTCATCCTCCACATCACCATGGACGTGACCAGCGGACGCATCATGGCCGAGGCCATCAAGGCGGAAGAGTCCGCCGGCGCTGCGGCCGGGGCGTGAGCATCAAACTGATGGGCCCGCGCAAAGGTCCTCTCAGCGAAGACTGAAGCGTGCCCGAGGTCGAATCCACTAACATGGAGTTCTCTATGCGAGAGCGAGTTGAGGAGACCGCGTCGGAGTTAAGGGAGCTGGCGGCCCAGGCTGAAGAGCGCTTTGCAGGGCTCTCGGCGCAGCAACTGAACTGGAAGCCGTCCGCCGGCCGCTGGAGCGTTGCACAGTGCCTCGATCATCTGATCACCACCCACAGCCTTTACTTCCCGCTCTTCAAGAAACTGGAAAAGGGCGACCTCAGTCCCTCATGGTGGGAGCGGTTTTCGCCCCTGAGCGGTTTCTTCGGGAGATTTCTCATCAAGTCCCTGCGCCCCGACAACCGCAGGAAACTGAAGGCACCGGCCAAGGCCCGGCCGTCGGCCAGCGAGATCGACGGCGACATCGTCGAGCGCTTCCGCCGGCATCAGGCCGAGTTGGCCGAGCATGTCGAAAAGACCCCCTCCGGCGTCGACCCCGCCCAAACCATCATTACCTCTCCGCTGCTTGGCCTCGTGACCTACAGCCTCGACGACACCTTCACCATCCTGGTAGTGCACACGCAAAGGCACCTCGCCCAAGCTCAGAGAGTGGTCGAGGCTGAGGCCTTTCCGGTCTGGTAGGGTATTGCCAATGTCTCAATCGACTCAACCAACCCCGCAGCCGGGAGATGACGAGGCCACTCGCGTCGACGTCTCGCCAAGGGAGTCAACCGGCGGCAGTGCAGCTCCGGGGTCGCGGAGGGGGGAGTTTCCGCCGGGGGTGTTGCTGGCGGGGCGGTATCGGATTGTGGGGTTGTTGGGCAAAGGCGGGATGGGGGAGGTTTACAGGGCCGAGGACTTGACGCTCGATCAGGAAGTGGCGCTCAAGTTTTTGCCCCGCGAACTGGCCTCGGACCAGCGGAGGATGGGGCGCTTTCTCGACGAGGTCAAGGTCGCGAGGCGTGTTTCCCATCCCAACGTGTGCCGCGTCCACGACGTGGGCGAGGCCGAAGGGCGGCACTTCATCTCGATGGAGTACATCGACGGCGAGGACCTTTCCTCGCTGCTGCGCCGCATCGGACGCTTGCCTGAGGACAAGGCGCTGGAACTGTCGCGCCAGATGTGCGCCGGACTGGCGGCCGCCCATGACGCCGGTGTTTTGCACCGCGACTTCAAGCCCGCCAACATCATGATCGACGGTCGGGGACGCGTCCGCATCGCCGACTTCGGACTGGCCGCCGCCGCCCGCGACGTGGCCGAGGGCGACGTCTCGGGCACTCCCGCCTACATGGCGCCCGAGCAACTCGAAGGACGCGAAGTCTCCCAGCGCAGCGACGTCTACGCGCTGGGGCTGGTGCTCTACGAGATGTTCACCGGATGCCGGGCTCTGCAGGCCCGCTCGCTGGCCGAATTGCGCAGCCTGCACGAGTCCTCTCAGATCGCCACTCCCTCCAGCGTGCGGGAAGGCATCGATCCCGCCGTGGAGCGGGTCATTTTGCGCTGCCTGCAAAGCGACCCGCAATTGCGTCCGGCTTCGGCGCTGGCGGTTTCGGCGGCGCTGCCGGGAGGCAATCCGCTGGCCCAGGCCCTGGCCGCGGGCGAGACGCCCTCGCCGGAGCTGGTGGCGGCCTCGGGAGGACGTGGAACGCTCTCCAGCCTTCAGGCCTGGCTGGTTCTGGCGGGCGTGCTGCTGAGCCTGGCTGCTTCGGTGTGGATGCTGGATCGATTCCAGCTCTTCCGCCAGATTCCTCTCGACCTGCCGCCCGAGGTGTTGGCCGACCGGGCCCGCCAGCACCTTGCAAACCTGGGATATGAACAGCGCCAGCCCTACAACGCCCGCGGATTCGGCAGCTACAATCCGGTCGTTGCCCGGTTCTCAGAGTACGCATCGGGCGGCTATATGGAACATGGCTTCCCGCCCGCCCGCCTCTTCTGGTACCGGGAATCGCCTTCCAGCCTGCTTCCGGGCGAGCGCTATTCCTTCCGCACCAGCATCTTCGACCCGCCCGCCACGATTCCCGGAATGGTGCTGGTTCTTCTCGATCCCAAGGCGCGCCTCTTCTGGGTGGATGCCGTGCCTCCCAGCCAACTCGACGCCGATTCGCAGGCGCCTCCTTTTGACTGGAGTCTGGCTTTCAACGCCGCCGGACTGAGGTGGGAGGACTTTCATCCTACCCAGCCTCGGCTCAATCCGCCGGTCAATGTCGACCAGCACCTACGGTGGTCGGGACCTTCGCCCTTCGACGCCGAGATGGAGATCAGCGTCGAGGCCGCCTCCTTTCAAGGGCAACTGGTGTTTTTCCGCGTCCAGGGACCTTGGAACGAGTCCTCGAGGCAGGCGTCCTCCTCGTCGGGACCCTCCAGCCGCTTTCGAGACACGCTGCTTCTCATCTTCAGCACCTTGCTCAACCTGGGAGCCATCATTGGAGGCGCCTTGCTGGTGCGCCACAACCTGCGCCTGGGACGCGGCGACCGCCAGGGCGCCCTGCGCATCGCCCTGTGCATCTTCACGGGACGATTGCTGGCCAGCATGCTTATCGCCGACCACACGGCCGACCTGAATGCAGAGTGGGGGATATTAGGCTCGGCTGCTGCCCTCGCTCTTTTGACTGCGGCGCTGTCCTGGTTCATTTATATCGGGATCGAGCCCTTCGCCCGGCGCTACTGGCCCCACAGCCTGATCTCCTGGAACCGCCTTCTTCGCGGACGTCTGCGTGACCCGCTGGTGGGTCGCGACCTGCTCCTGGGTTGCCTGACCGCCTCTTTCGCGGTGGCCCTGGGACTCTTGTCCAGTCCCGTCCAGCAGTGGCTGGGTTATTCGGGCTTCGCCTTCCGCCGCATCAACCCCGCCCAACTGGAGGGCGGACGCGTGCTGGCCGGATACGCCCTGCAGGGCTTGATCAGCGCCTTTCCCCAGGCCCTGCTCATCTTCCTGGTGCTGGTGCTGGCCCGGGGGGTGCTCAAGCGCGACTGGCTGGCATCCCTGCCCGTGATCGTCATCTTCACCTTCGTGCTGTCGCCTCCCACCGGCGACGGATACTGGATCGACCTGGTCTTCAAGCTGGCCATCATTTCCCTTGCCGTCCTGGCCCTGATCAGGCTGGGACTGTTGAGCGTCTTCGCGGCATCGCTGACGGCCTCGCTGCTCCTCAACCTGCCCACCTCCATGGAGTGGACGTCCTGGTACGGCGCCTATTCCGCCGTCGGACCCGTCGGCGTATTGCTGCTGGCCCTGTGGGGCTTCCACCTGTCCTGGAAACGCCCCGCCGCCAAGCAAGAACCAGCCTAAGACAACCAGCCTTGTCTGGCGGGAGGCTCAGGCAGAGTCCCGTGGGAGGCGCATCCCTGCGGCGATCCCCACCAATGATCCGGTCGCCACCTCGCAACACTTGTGCGGGTCGCTCAAAGCCCGATCGCCTGCTAGTGACCGACAGCCACCATGGGGCGCTGTGCACATCGCCGCAAGGATGCGCCTCCCACCCGCCCTAGGACTGTCTGCCGGCCTGCACATCGTTGCAGGGGTCTGCCTCCCGCGCGGCCTAGCCTTGGCCGCGCCCGGCGGGCGTGGAAGAATGGGGGGAATGGCTGCGGTTCTGATCATTTTGGGACTGGCGGTGCTGCTCCTGGTGACCGAGTGGGTGGCCTCTGAGATCGTGGCTTTGCTGGTCTTGCTGGGACTGACCTTGACGGGGGTCATCGACCAGTCACAGGCCTTGCAGGGATTCGCCAATCCCGCCGTCATAACCATCGCGTCGGTGCTGGTGCTGGGCGGTGGACTCTCGCGAACCGGCGTGGCCGCCACCATCGGACGCCACGTCCTCTCATTCTCGGGCCAGAGCGAGCTGCGCCTGACGGTGCTGATGATGCTGACCGTGGGCGTGCTCTCCGGATTCATCCATGACGTGGGGGTGGCGGCGCTGATGCTTCCCGTGGTGCTGGAAGTGGCACGCCGCCTGCAGCGCTCGCCTTCCAAACTCCTTATGCCGCTGGCTTTCGCATCCTTGCTGGGAGGCATGACCACGGCCATCGGGTCCAACCCCAACATCCTGGTCAGCGGATCCTTGCGCGGCAGCGGGCAGGGGTCTTTCGAGCTGTTCGACTTCGCCCCGGTGGGGGCGGTGGCCTTAGCCGTGGGCATCCTCTACATGGTCCTGTTCGGCAACCGCATGCTGCCCGACCGCGACCTGCCCCGCCAGACCGGACGCCCCGGGAAGCGCGACCTCAAGGGGCTCTACGGCGTCGACAAGGTGCTCTTCGCCCTCAAGGTGCCCGCCGGGTCGCGGCTGGCCGGCAAGACGGTGGCCCAATGCCGCCTGGGATCGGCGCTGCAAGCCATACTGCTGGCCATCGTCCGCCAGGAGAGTCCCCTCTTGGCGCCGGGTCCGGAGACCGTGCTGCGGGAAGGCGATCAGCTCTGGATGGAAGGGCGTCCTGAGCGTCTGGAAGCGCTCAAGGGCTGGGAGCTGCTGCGTTTGCAATCAGGCGGCGACCTGATCGCCCAGATGGAGGACGCCGAGGTCGAATTGGCCCAAGCCGAAATCGCCGAGGGCGCTTCGTTGGCCGGAAAGACGCTGGCGCAAGCTTCGCTGCGCAGTCGCCACGGGGCCACCGTGATGGCCTTGAGACGAGATGGCGAGGTCTTCTACAGCGATTTGCTGGGCGTCCATCTGCTCGACGGCGACCGCCTGCTTCTGATCGGTCCCCAGGGCATGAGCGAAGGACTGCGCAAACGTGACGGCCTGATCAAGGTGAGCCTCCTGCAGCCGCGCCAGGCGGTCGACCGCTACCGGCTGCAGCGCCGCCTGCTGCGGGTCAAAGTCCCCCGCGGATCGCTGCTGGCCGGCAAGATGCTGGCTGCCACCCGGTTGGGCGACGCCTTCGGACTCACCGTCCTGGGCATCACCCGCCAGGGACACACCCAGTTCGTCCCCGACCCCGAAGCCGAACTGCTGGAAGGCGACTCGCTGCTCATCGAAGGCCGTCCCGAAGACCTGCAGATTCTCGACGACCTGCGCCAGCTCGAGGTGGGACGCGACCTGCCGCCCTCCAACCTGGGAGCCCTGGAATCGGAAGAGGTGGGCTTAGCCGAGGCCATGCTCTCGCCCCGCTCGGAGCTGGCCGGAAAGACCCTGCGGGAAGCCCGCTTCCGCGAGCGCTTCGGACTCACGGTGGTGGCCGTATGGAGAGAAGGAAGGGCCCATACCAGCGGCCTGCGCAATTTCCAGTTGCGTTTGGGCGACGCCTTCTTGGTCTACGGCAAGCGCAGCCGTCTGGGCCTGCTGGCCGAGGAGCCCGACTTCATCCTGCTTTCCGAGCAGGCCCGCGAGGCCCAGCGGCAAGACAAGGCCGCACTGTGCCTGGCTATCATGGCCGCCTTTCTGCTGCTGGTGATCATGGACTGGCTGCCCATCTTTTTGGCTGCTCCAATGGCGGCCGTCGCCATGATCATCAGCGGATGTCTGCGCCTGGAAGAGGCCTACGGGGCGGTGGAATGGAAGGCCGTCATCATGGTGGGCGGCATGCTCTCCATGGGCTTGGCCATGGAGGAGTCGGGGACGGCCGCGTTCCTGGCCGATAGCCTGTTGGGATCGGTGGCGCCCTGGGGACCCCCCGCCGTGGCCGGCGGACTCTTCCTCATCACCGCGCTGGCCGCCCAGGTGATGCCGGCTTCGGCGGTGGCCGTCCTCATGGCGCCCGTCGCCCTCAGCAGCGCCGGCGAATTGGGACTCTCGGCCCAGGCCTTGCTCATGGTGGTGGCGGTGGGCTGCTCCTGCGCCTTCATGACGCCCACGGCCCATCCCGTCAACCTGCTGGTGATGGGAATGGGCGGCTACCGCTTCCGCGACTACGGACGCGTGGGATTCCCACTGCTGGTGCTCATGTTCCTGGTGGTCGTTTTCATCCTGCCCTGGGTCTGGCCGCTGCGCTAGTGCAGTGCGTCAGAAGTTTTGAGCCACCCTGTCCCGTTATTCCACGCTTTCAGCGTTCAGACCTTCGCCGTCTGAAACCCAGGGTGGCGCCGCCGTCTCGCTGGCGCTCGCCGGGGCTGACCCTGGGCTGGCGAATGGCTCCCCTTCAGGGAGCTTGTGCTTGACTTTCAACACAGTCGCTGCCTGCCCTCCGCGGCAAGGCTCAAG
>DATIPQ010000129.1 GCA_035471785.1 Acidobacteriota bacterium | reverse complement strand
CTGATCCTCAACTTCGGCTGCCCCGACAACCTGGAAATCAAGCACGTCCGGGCGCGGCATGAGTAGGAGGAGTGCCCTCGCGGTTAAAGTGCGCGAAGCCGCCAGCGAGCGGACCGTCTGCTTGCCCGATCCGCGAGAATGCAAGGTGGCTCGAAACATCTGACGCACTGCCCTAGTCCTAGTCCGCCGAGAGGGCCTGGGCGGGGTCGATTCGGGTGGCGCGGCGGGCGGGGGTGTAGCAGGGCAGCAGGGTCAGGAGCAGGACCATTGAGGCAACCGCGGCCAGGGTGAGAGGGTCGTTGGGCGAAACGCCGAAGAGCAGCGAGGATAGGAGGCGCGAAAGCGCCAACGAAGCCGCTAGTCCCAGCAGCAAGCCAAGGGCGGCCAAGGTCAATCCCTGGCGCAGAATCAGGCCGCGGATATGGGACGGGCGCCCTCCCAGAGCGATGCGCACGCCGATCTCGCGGGTGCGCTGGGAGACGAAGGCCGAGATGACGCCGAAAATACCCACAGCAGCCAGCACCAGCCCCAGCCCGGCGAAAGCCCCCAACAGCAGCATGGGATAGCGGTTGGGATCGAGCGTCCTTTCCACCTGCCGGCTGAGCGTCCGCACGTTGTAGATGGGCTGCTGCGCGTCCAGCGAGCTCACCACCGCGCGTATGTCCCGGGCCATGAAACCGGGCGGAAGGCCCCCCTCCGCCACCAGGACCATGGAAAGAGGGCCGCCGGTCTGAGCGTAGGGCAGGTAGACCTGGTTGGGAATCTCCCCGGCCAGCGTCTTGCTGTGCACTGAGGCCACCACGCCCACAACCTCTCTCCAGGGCCCTTGCTGGCTTCCGCCAAGCCGCTTGCCGATCGGGTTCTCGTCGGGCCAATAGGTCTCCGCCAGCCGCTGGTTGACGATGACGACGGGGGCGCTGGAAGCGTCATCCCGGGCCGTAAACTCGCGTCCCTGCAGCAGGCTGATGCCCAGTGTCTTGAAGAGTCCCGGCGTGACGACTTTGAACTCGCCTCCGGGCTGCTTGCGTCCAGGAGCGGGCGGCTGGCCTTGCACGTAGAAGGTGCCGGTGCCGGGCCTGGGATCGAGCGGCAACTGATCGATAGCGGCCGCCTCGTCGATGCCCGGACGTGCCCGCAATTTCTCCAGCGCCTGATCGAAGAAGGCCTGGCGCTGAGCCTGCTCGGCATACTTGGCGCGCGGCAGCGAGACCTCGGCACTCACTCGTCCCGTGACGGAGAAACCCGGATCAACCCGCAGCAGCGAGACGAAGCTGCGCAGCAGCAACCCTGCACCCGTCAGCAGAACGACGGCCAGCGCCACCTCGCCCACCACCAGCAGCCGGCGCAAGGCCAGTCCGGCACCAGTGCCTCCGCGTCCTGACTGATACAGGGTTCGGGAAAGGTCGCTGCCCGAGGCCTTCCAGGCCGGCGCCAGGGCCGTCAACAACCCGGTCAGCAAGGACAATCCCAGTGCGGTTGCCAGGGTCGGCAGGTTGAGTCCGGCGTTGGCCAGCAGCGGAAAACTGTCTGGTGCTCCAGCCGTCAGCAGGCGCAACAATCCGGCCGCCAACACCAGCCCGGCGCCTCCTCCCAAAGTCGAGAGAAGCAGCGACTCGCCCAGCAACTGCCGCAGCAGGCGCAGAGGACGCGCCCCCAGGGCCGTCCTTACCGCCACTTCGCGGCTGCGCAGGGCCGACTGAGCCAGTTGCAGATTAGCCACGTTGACGCAGGCGATGAGCAGCAGGCAGGCGACCGCCGCCAGCAGCACCGAGAGGGGGGCGCGCAAAGAGGCCACGTAACGCTCGCGAAAGGGCACCACCGCGCTTCCCCAGTCCACCCGGCGCAAGAAATCGGCCCTCGAGGGGACGGTGGCGATGACGTTGGCCGCAATGGCGTCCATCTCCGCCTCGACTTGCTGCAGAGAGACGCCCTCGCCCATGCGTCCCACGACCTGCATGAACTCGTTGCCGCGCGCCGAGTCCTGCTTCTGGGCGTCGGAGAAAGCGGCCGGGCAATACAGGTCAACCTGCGAAGAGGGCAAATCGAATCCTTCCGGCATCACGCCCAGGATGGTGTAGTTGCGCCCGTCCAACTGCAGGCTGCTTCCCACGGCATCGCGGCGTCCGGCGAACTGCCGATTCCAGAATCCGTAGCTGAGCACCAGCACGTCGTCCTTGCCGGGTACGTCGTGGGAGGCCTGGAAAGTGCGTCCCACCAGCGGACTCATGCCCAGCACTTCGAAGTAGCTGGCGGTGACCCGAGCGGCCTTGACGCGCACCGGGTCGCCTTGTCCGGTGAGATTGAGGTCGCGCGTCCACATCGCAGCCAGGCTCTGCAGCGTACGGCTGGCCTCGACGCGGTCGAGATAGTCGGGGACGGCATTGGACGTGCGATTGCCTTCGTACTCGTTGTAGATCCACAGCAGGCGCTCTGACTGGGGATAGGGCAGAGGATGCAGCAGGATGCCATGGAACACGCTGAACACCGCCGTGGTACCGCCGATGCCCAGCGCCAGGGTCAGGACCGTGAGCAAGGCGAACGACCTTCGCCGCCTGAACTGCCTGAGACTAAAGCGAAAATCCTGGACCCAGCCTTGCAGCAATCCTGACATGAGGCTTCCTCCGGCGACTCTCCCCGGCTAGGCGGAGCGACGATTGAGAGAGGACGGCGGCTTCTCCATCCCGAGGAGACGCGATCCCATTTAAAATACGCCTTCCTTTGACCTTGGAAGGCCGGGCTTGGTTGTGAGGAGGGATCCGGATTGGTGCGGGACGCCCCGCCTGAGTTAGACTGCCGGGACCGATGAAAAGAGACTCCACCTTCTCGAACCTGAGCCTGTTCGTGTTGCTTTCGGCCCTCTTGGCAGGGTGCGCCTCGTCCTCGCCGCCTCCTCCCGACAGCGGTGAGACGGAATGGGCGGCGGCCCCCTTGGTCAGGGCCGAAAAAGGGATCGTCAGCAGCGCTCATCCTTTGGCCACCGAAGCCGGACTGCAAGTCCTGAAGGAGGGCGGCAACGCCTTCGACGCGGCGGTGGCCATCGCCGCGGCCCTCAACGTGGTCGAGCCCATGATGTCGGGCATCGGAGGCTACGGAACGATTCTGGTCTACGACGCCGAAACCGACCGCATCCGCTTTCTCAACAGCAGCGGACGCATCCCCCGGGCCGTCGACTCGGACGTTTTCCGGGCACCCACGCCCGGTTACGAAGAAAACCGCCGCGGACCCAAGGCCGTCTCCACTCCCTGCAACGTCCGGGCCTGGGAGGGAATGTGGAAGGAATACGGCCGAATCGAGTGGCACAAGCTTTTCCAGCCCGCCGTCCGCCTGGCTGAAGAGGGATTCGCCATCAGTGCCAGGACGGCCTTTTTCATCGACTTGGCCTACGACGATTTCCCTCCTCACGCCCAGCAGTTCTATGGCCGCCAGGGGTCGCCTCTCAAGGAGGGGCAAGAACTCATCCAGCGCGACCTGGCCGCAACTTTGAGCAACATTGCCCGAAACGGCGCCGACGCTTTCCACGGCGGAGAAACGGCCCAAGCCATCGACGCCGCCATGCGCCAAAGCGGCGGATTCCTGTCCCGGCAGGACCTGGCCGAGTGCCAAGCGGAATGGTGGCAGCCCATCCACATCGAGTACCGGGGGCACAGCGTCTACACCGCTTCCCCGCCTTCGACGGCTTTTCCATCCTTGATCAGGCTGGGAATCATGAGCCGCTTCCAGCCGGCTGCGCCCGGCAGCGCTCAACAACTGCACCGTTTTGCCGAAGCCACCAAGATGGCCTTCCATGACCGTCTGGCCCACGCCGGCGATCCCGAGATCTCGCCGCCGCCCTTGGAAAGACTGCTGTCGTCCGACTACTGGCAGCAGAGGGCCGATCAAATCGACCCTGAAAAGGCCCGCCCCTTCGCTCCGCCGGGACCGCCAGGACAGAGCCGGGACAACACCACGCATTTCGTGGTGGCGGACGGAGAAGGCAACATCGTCAGCGCCACTCAAACGCTCGGCAACCTCTTCGGCAGCCGCATCATGCCCGAGGGGACGGGAGTGTGGCTCAACAATTCCCTGGCCTACTGCACCTTCGAGCCCAAGGGCAACCCCATGGACGCTCATGCCGGCCATCACAAGCTGTCGGGCGACTGCCCCACCATCATCCTGCGCGATGGACGTCCCTGGGCAGCCCTGGGAACTCCCGGCGGACACACCATCGGACAGACGGTTCCCCAGATGGTCATGAACCTCATCGACTACCGGATGGACATGGCCGAGGCTATCTCCGCCCCGCGCCTGAGCTTCATCGAGCCGCAATTCATCGCCATCGAAGCGGGATTCGGCCAGGATGTGCTCGACACCTTGCAAGGCTACGGCCATCAACTGCGCCCCGACGCACGCCTGGGAAACGCTCACGGTCTCACCATCACCTACGACGAGCAGGGACGCCCCGACGGCTTCACCGCCGCCTCCGACCCCCGCGGCTCAGGCCTGGCCAAAGGCTATTGATTTAAAAAAGTTCTTGACAGTGTTGAATCCGCTTTGCTAGGATCACGGCTCTTTTCGTGAAGACGAGGATTGAACCGATGTTGAAGAACCAAACCAGATCTGGAGCACAAGCCAACCGGGACTACGGTCGCCGGCCGGGCCTCAGTCTGGGTGGGGAATTTGATCCTCACATCGGCAAGAAGCTATCCGTCTTCATGAATCCACTCGCCTGACGCGAGTCGAATCAGCTTTTCAAGCCCCGAAGACGGCAGGTCTTCGGGGCTTTTTTTATGCCTTGAAGTTTTCCCCGGATGTCTGGCCGACGGCGTTCCCTTCCCTCTGGCGATGGGGCGTACCGTAACGGTTTCAAAAAAGGCGTCCGCTTCGTCGATAGCTCAGTGGTTAGAGCAACTGGCTTGGGACCAGTCGGTCGCGGGTTCGAATCCCGCTCGAATACTTCGAATGAACCGAAGCACAGGCAGCCGGGGGCGCATGAGAACCGCAGCTTCCAGCCCCAGGCGGACACCGCTACCTCCCCCGGCGGACCGCCTGACGGCACTGTGGAGGAGGCCTTGCAGGCCAAGGGATACCGCCGTTTCCCGGGCCGCCGCGGGCGGATGCGAGAGGGCTTTCAAAGTCCGGCAACGGCTGGACGGCGAAGGCTCTTGAGCTTCGCTCCAAAGCGGCAAGCGAGGCGGCTCAACTTGGCCTCCGCCGCCGAAACAGGGCGGTTTGCGGGACTGGGCGCTCCCGGTTGTCGAAGCCTAACTGGCAGCGAGCAGCCTCATACCGCCGACAGCAATTGGGCTTTCACCGCGGTCGCTGGCACTTGACGCGTGTGTGAACTTGTTGGCCCACCTGGCGGCCCTAGCCACTCGGACGGAGAAACGGTTTGCCCCGGACGGCCCCCGAAGCGTCCGCCGGCATTTGCCTCGATCAGTCCTTCGGGAGAAAGGAGCAGCAGCCATGACGTGGCTGAAGGCACGAATCCGAATTCGTCAACATGAAATGGGGCTGCGGTTCCGCTACGGCAACTTCGACCGGCTCTTGAAGCCGGGCGCGTACTGGAACTTCGGCGCCTTGCTGGGCATCAGCCGAATCGAGGTGGTCAACCGCCTGCAAACGCGCTTCCAGCATGAACTCCTGGATCTCATCGCCCGCCATGAGGGCGTTGAGGAGGATCTGTTGGTGGTCCGCCTGGCCGAGCGCGAGCGCGCTTTGCTGTGGAACGAGGGCCGCCTGATGTCGATCCTGGGACGGGGCTTGCACGCCTTCTGGCGGCAGCCCTACGAACTGAAGGTCGAGACCTTTCAGGTGGATGACTTCTGGTTCCGTCACCCCAAGCTGGAATCGATCGTTGCCGCTCCCGGAAGCGATGCCTTCCTGGGCAGCATCCAGGTCGAATCCAACCAGCGGGGTCTGGTCTTCCGCGACGGACGTTTGCTGGAGCCGCTGGAAGCGGGTCTGCACGTCTACTGGAAGCAGACCGGACGCGTCCGCAGCGAGGTGGTCGACCTGCGCGAGCAGGTGGCCGAAGTTGCGGGACAGGAGATCATGACGTCCGACAAGGTCACTTTGCGCGTCAACCTGGTGGTCGCCTACCAGGTCACCGACCCCCTCAAGGCCGCCACCGTAGTCAGCGACTACCGCGAGGCTCTCTACCGGGAGGCTCAGTTGGCGCTGCGTGCGGCCGTGGGTACGCGCAAGATCGACGCCTTGCTGGCCGACAAGGAGTCGGTGGGCGGGGAAGTCCGCAAGGCCCTGTCGCGCCGGGCCGAGTCTTTCGGCGTGGCGGTGCGCACGGTGGGTCTGCGCGACATCATCCTGCCGGGCGAAATGAAGACCATCCTCAACCAGGTCATCGAGGCCCAGAAGCAGGCCGAGGCCAACCTGGTGCGGCGCCGTGAGGAAACCGCGGCTGCCCGCAGCCAGGCCAACACGGCCAAGCTGCTGTCCTCGAACCCGTTGCTGGTGCGCATGAAGGAACTGGAGAGCCTGCAGGAGATCCTGGCAGGCGCCAAGACCACCTTCATCCTCGGCAAGGGCGACCTTTCCGGGCAGATTCAATCTCTGCTCCGAACGTCCGAAAAGGACGACTAAGCGAGCGGGGGGCGTCGGCAACCGTCGCTCCCCGCCCGCCGCCCTCCCGATACAGGCAATGCCTCAACACAGCCACATGGGAAGGCCCCCGAGCGCTGCCCAGGCGATGCCTCCAGCCCACGCCCGTCATCAGGACCAGCTAGGGCCACTAGGTGGCCAGCAAGTTCACAAACGAATCAAGTTTCAGTGACCGCGGTGAAGGCCCAAGTGCTCTCGGCGGTATGAGGCTGCTCGCTACCCATAGCCAGTTCCAGGCCCGGTGGAAGCTGCATCCCCGCGGCCTTTCAGATGTCTCCAGCCCACACCGTCGTCAAGACCGGCTAGCCAGTGCCCGGCCGGGTGGGAGGCGCATCCTTGCGGCGATACCCGCCATTGTTCCCGCCAGCCGCAGAGCTGATTGCTGTGCGACTCCCTCCGCTAATTGTCTCCGCTAGTGCAGTGCGTCAGACGTTTTGAGCCACCCTGTCGCGTTATTCCACGCTTTCAGCGTTCAGACCCTTGCCGTCTGAAACCCAGGGTGGCGCCGCCGTCTCGCTGGCGCTCGCCGCGGCTGACCCTGGGCTGGCGAATCGCTCGCCTTCAGCGAGCCCGGACTTGACTTTCAACAGAGTCGCTGGGGCTGGCGAATCGCTCGCCTTCAGCCAGCCCGGACTTGACTTCTAACACAGTCGCTGGGGCCGGCGAATCGCTCGCCTCCAGCGAGCCCGGACTTGACTTCTAACACAGTCGCCGGGGCCGAATCGCTCGCCTTCAGCGAGCCCGGACTTGACTTTCAACACAGTCGCTGGGCTGGCGAATGACATCTTCTCGCCAACCCATCCTGATGTCCTACTGCTCGGCGGACACCTCCAAGTTGCGGGTGGCCAGGACTTCGCGCTTGCGCACGTAGCGAATCTGGTATTGGCCGGGCTCGCTTGGGGCGAAGAGGGTGGCCGGGTTGCCGGCGCTGCTCAAGGCCCGGCTCTCGTAGGAGTTGGCCTCGGCGTCCGGCTTGGCGATGGCGATGAAGTCGCCCTGGTCGTCGGGCCCCGTCCAGGACACTTCGACGGTGGCGCCGGGCGCGGCCTTTTCGGGCGCATCCAGGCTGGCGCTGATGGGCTTGACCAGCAGCGGACGCGACGCCAGGGTGCGCTTGGACTGTGAGAGCACATAGCGGATCTCGTACTGGCCCGGAGTCTCGGGTCCGCGCACCGTGAGAGGATTCCCCCGGCGCGTGTAGGTGTACTGCCCCGAAGTGCCCTCGGGACTGCCCGATTCCACGATGGCGATGTAGTCGTTACGGTTGTCGGGGCCCGTCCAGGTCACTTCGACAGGTACCTCCACCATGCTCTCCTCAGGCGCGCTCAGGCTGGCCTCCACCGCCGTCACTTCGATGGGTATGCTGGCCAGCGTCCGCTTCGACTGCGCCATCACATAGCGCACTTCATAATCGCCCGGCGTTTCCGCGGCTCGGATTTCCAAGGGACTGCCTCTGCGGGTGTAGGTGTAGTCCTCATGTGCGCCTTCGTCGGCATCGGCGGGGACCACGGTGATGTAGTCGTTGTGATTGTCGGGACCCGTCCAGGTGACTTCGAAGGTGGCCCCTGCCCCCACCTGCTCAGGAGCCTCCAAGGTGGCCTCCACCGCCGTCACGGTCAAGGGCGCGCTGACCAGCGTTTCCTTGCTGGCGTTGGAGACGTAGCGGACTTCGTACTCGCCGGGAGTCTCGGAGACCCTCAACTCCAGCGGACTCCCCCGGCGGGTGTAGGTGTAGTCCTGATGAGTTCCTTGGGCGGCGCCCTTCTCGACCACCGTGATGTAGTCGTTCTTTTCATCCGGCCCCGTCCAGGACACCTGGATGGCCGATCCCGCCGGGGCTTCGGCCGGCGTTTCCAAGGTCGCCGTCTCGCCCTCGGTCTTGACCGTCTCGACCTCGGCGGGCGCCTCCGCCGGTGTCTCCGATGGGTCCTGCGACCCTTCCTGGCCGGACGTGGCAGCGTCGCCGCCCGCCTCGGCCTCCTCGGCCGGCTCGCCTCCTCCGCAGGCTGTCAGCAGCAAGACCGCCGCAATCAAAAGAAAAACAACACGAAGCTTAGTCATATTTCACCTTCCCTAGGATCTTTCAATTTTCCAGTGTCTCAGTGTACCGGCCCCAGACCCCATCCGGCAATGTCTCCCTTGCATCCAACTATTTACCGAGCCCCCGGTCGCTTCGGCGACTATGAGCTGATAAGTCCTGGCGCCGATGGCCAAGCCGGAGGAGCGGGCGACAATGCCGACATCGTCGCAGGCCAGCCTTTTCCCCACGGACCCCGCCTCCCAGGTCGTCCAGGTTCCTCAATTGGCGATGATGGATGAGGCCTCTGGCCGTCTCCCTGCTTCTCGGCCTGTTGTGGGTGAGGCCCGGTTCTCGCAGAAGCGCCGGACGTCCTGGCCGCTAGCTACATCCTGATTCGCGCGGCGGACGGTTTTGCGGCACAATGCGGACGCCCATGAAAAGCGACCTGCTGCGTGCCTACATCCTGCCGGGACTGGTTTTTCAGTCCGTCGTCATCGCCGGGGGCTACGGCACGGGACGGGAACTGGCCGAGTTCTTCCTCTTGCACGGGCCCATCGAGGGACTGCTGGGGATGCTGCTGATCTCCACCCTGCTGTGGTCGCTGGTGTGCGCCGCCACCTTCGAGTTCGCCCGCGCTTTCAAGGCCTACGACTACCGCCGCTTCTTCAAGCACCTGCTGGGGCGCGGCTGGATTCTCTTCGAGATCTGCTACCTGATCCTGCTCTTGCTGGTGCTTGCCGTGATCGCTTCGGCGGCCGGAAGCATCCTGCAGGAGACCTTCGGACTCCCCTATCTGGCCGGAGTGGCGGGAATCATGCTGGCGGTGGGCTTCCTGGTCTTCAAGGGCAGCTCGGCCATCGAAGGCTTTCTGTCGGTTTGGTCGCTGGTGCTCTACCTGATGTACGCGAGCTTCTTGGCAGCCTGCTTCTGGTATTTCGGCGACCACATCCGCCAGGCTTTTCAAACCACGCCCCAGGGGACGGAGTGGATCATCGGCGGGGTCAAATACGCGGCCTACAACCTGGGCGTGATTCCGGCGGTGCTGTTCGTGATCCGCCACCTCAAGACGCGCCGCCAGGCCATCGGGGCGGGATTGCTGGCCGGACCCATCGCCATGATGCCCGGACTGTTCTTCTACTTGGCCATGGCCTCCCAGTATCCCCAGGTGCTGCAGCGTCCCGTGCCGGCCAACGCCCTGCTGGAGGCGCTGGGATCGCCCCTCTTCCAGATCGCTTTTCAGGTGGTGCTCTTCGGAACCCTGATCGAGACCGGCAGCGGAATGATCCACGCCGTCAACGAACGGGTTTCAAACCTGATGCAGGAGCGGCGCCGGGAACTGCCCTCCTGGCAGCGCTTCGCCCTGGGAGTGGGCCTGCTGCTGATGGGCGCCATCATCGCCCAGTACGGCCTCATCGGACTCATCGCCCAGGGCTACGGAACCATCACCTGGGGCTTCCTGCTCATCTATGTCATCCCCATCCTCACCTGGGGCATGATCAAGCTACGGCGTATGCGGAGCTAGAGGGAACGGGAGGAAGCCCCCGCGCGGACTTTATCTCCGCGCGGGAGCCATGGGCTCGCTCGAAGGCAAACCCGTTGGGCTTACTGCTCTTCGTCCTGCAATTCTTCCCCTTGCAGAGGACTGACCGGGAGGGCCGTGAAGCTTCCCGGCTGGGATCCGAATTCCAGGACCACGGCCACGAATGAGCCGTCCTGGCTGCGGATCTCCAGTTCGCCCTGGAAGGAGGCCGGAACGGCGTCGCCGAAGATCTCATCGAGGAGCAGGGCCAGGCGTCCCCCGGCCGGCAGGGCCAGGGTGCTGGAACCTCCGGCAACCGGCTGTCCCTGGCTGTCGCGCAAGGTCAGCGAGAGGGTGATGCCGTGATCCTCGGTGTTCCGGATGGCAGCCCCGGTGTTGGACCCGGCCTGGCGGCGGACGCTGGCCAGGGCCTCGCTCATGGGCTGGCTGCCGGGAACCACGGCGGTTCCCAGTCCGGGTATGGTGAAGCGCACCACGCCGGCCACTGGCCCGTCGGATTGCACCGAAGCAGACCCGCTGCGGATCTGCCCGCCTTCAGGCGCCTCCAATTCGAAATGGCCCATCGGTGGAATGGAGAAGGAGACCGCGCTCCAATCCCCGGCGGCTTGCACCTGCTTCCCGTCGATGTGGGGCAAGGCCTGCCAGGGATGACCCTCGGCGTCCAGCAGGCGGATGAATCCGCTCACCGTACGCGTCTCGGAGGGATTGTGCAGGATCATCTGCGAGCTGAGGCCGTCCCCGGCGCCGAATTGAGCGAAGTCGAGGCGGTGATCCAGTGCAAAAGCCTGCAGGCTCTTGCCCGGTTTGACGACCTCCACGCTGCAGGTCTCGCTGGAGGCATTGCCGAAGCTGTCCTCGGCGCTGACCGTCCACTCGATGGTGTCTTTGACGCCGCCCGAGTCCTCGATTGTCAGCGTATCGCCCCCGAAGGACACCACGCAGGAGTTGGTCTTGTCGACCAGCTTGCCCGAGGGATTGGTCCAGAAGCAGTCGTAAGCCGTAATCTCGGCCGTGACGGTGCCTTCGCAGGCGTCCTCGGCAGTGGCCGTAAAGGAGATGGGAGCGTCCGGCGGAATGATGGTGGCCGGAGCGTTGCAGGAGATCACCGGCGGAGTGGTGTCCACAACGTGGACCGTGCGGGTCACCTGAGTAGCCGGGTTGCCGGCAGTATCGACCGCGTCGTAGGTGATGACGTAGGTGCCGGGCGTGGAGGTGTCGACCGTATCGCCGCCGACCATCACCGCCAATGCGCCTTCGCAGACGTCGTTGGCAGTGGCGCCCGGATCGCTGAAGCTGTCGATGTTGCATTCCAAAGTGATCTCGGCGTCGCCGTTGAGGGTGATGACGGGAGCCAAAGTGTCCGCCACCGTCACCGTGCGGGTCTGCTGCATGGCGGCGTTGCCCGAATCGTCCATGGCGTCATAGGTGATGACGTAGGCACCGGGGGTGGAGGTGTCGACCATGTCGCCTCCCACCATGACCGGAACGTCGTTGTCGCAGTTGTCCGAGGCCGAGAAACCCGGCTCGACAAAGGAGTCGACGTTGCATTCCAGCATCAGATCACCGCCCGTCAGCATAATCACGGGAGCCGTGTCATCGACGACCGTAACCGTAGCCGAGCACATGTCCGAAGCATCGCTGTCGTCGGTGACCGTCAAGGTCACGGGAGTGCCGCCCAGCGCAAAGGGGCCGGAGGGCGAGAGCGAAAGATCGATGGGATCGCCGTCAGGATCAGAAGAGCCGTTGTCGACCTCGGCCGCGCTAACGCTGGCCTGGCACATGGCGTCGGCCGACTTCATCACGTCCTGGCACACGGCCACAGGCGGGCTGTTGGGCTCGCTGAAGTAAACGATCAATTCGACGGCGTCGATATCGATGGTCGAATTGCCGGTCTGGGTCAGACGGAACCCTAAACTGCCCGTCTCGGCGGCGTTTCTGAGAGCGGCTTCGGAGATGCCCCACAGATTGCCGTCTCCGCCGGCGCTGGAAAATCCTGTAGCGGCGCAACCGACGCCGCCGCTGAAAAACATGGGCAAGGTCATGGCGGATCCAGCCAGGGAACCGCCCACTCGCAACTGAACCTCACGGTCCTGGCTGCTCGTGTACTTGACCCGTACTTCCACGCCGGTGACCGTTTCTCCGGCGGGGATGGTAAAGGCTGAAAAGACCCACTGGATCCAGGAGCCTCCTGGCTGATCGAAGGTGAGTCCGCAGGTGTCGTCCGGCGCCATCAGCGTGTTTTCGGGCATGAACCATTCCGGGCTGTTGTTGACCGTCTGGCCGACGGCGTTCATCGTCTGCGATCCGGCAAACACCGTCACTGGCACTAGACCCATGACTATGAAAAGCGTCATGAATGCAGTTACGCGACTAGTTGAGAGCATAGCTCCTCCTCAGGTATGAATTAATTTCGGGCAAATTAACCGGTCCAGTTTGCCTGAATTCAAGGTTTCAGGCAAGCTATTTCACACGTTTATCCTTGCCAAATACCAGTTAGGTTGAATATTTGGCGGGCGGGGGGGGTGATGGCACCGCAACGCAGACCGCCCGGCTGACATGCTATCGTTCTTGGCATGCTCGTGCGTACCTTCTTCCTGGCTCTTGCGTGGTTATCTCTTGGCACGGTTGCGGTTGCCGGCAACTGGCCCCACTGGCGTGGTCCTGACGGGTCAGGGGTTTCCCAGGAAACCGGCCTCCCGACATCGTGGAGCGCCGAGGAGAACATCGCCTGGAAGGCTCCGCTTAAGGGACGCGGCGTCTCTTCGCCGGTGGTGTGGGAGGATACGGTCTTCGTCACCTCGCAGTCAGGCCGGGGGGCCGTGCGTTCCGGCAACCATCCCACCCTCTCGCGAGGCTCGGAGGAGATGGAACGCGAGCTCAGCAGCGGGCAGATGGAGGCCCAAGGCGTGGTGTTCCTGGTGCAAGCCTTCGACACTTCTGACGGCAGTCTGCGCTGGGAATACTCGCTCGACGCCGCCACTCCATTGCCCGAGGTCCACAACAAGAACAACCTGGCCACGCCCAGCCCGGTCACCGACGGTTCCATGGTCTATGCCTGGTTCGGCACGGGCCAGATCGTGGCTCTCGACATGCAGGGCCGCGAGCAGTGGAAACGCAACCTGGCTCAGGACTATGCGCCCTTCCAGGTCAGTTGGGGACACGCCAGTTCGCCCACGCTCTACAAAGACACTCTCTTCCTGCTCTGCGACCACAGTTCCGAGTCCTACCTGCTGGCCCTCGACAAGCGGGACGGCAGCCAGAAGTGGAAGGTAGGACGGGAAAGCGAGCGCGGCTACAGCACGCCCATGGTGGTCTATCGCGAGCAGGGAGACGAGTTGATCGTCAACGGCAATCAGGGACTGAAGGCTTATGACCCGTCCAGCGGCGAACTGCTGTGGCATCTGCAAGGCGAGAACCGCTTTCCCGTGCCCTCTCCCTCCCAGGGCGACGGAATGATCTTCACCAGCCGCGGCTACCGCAGCGGACCCTACATGGCCATCGAGCCGGGAGGCCGCGGCAACATCGCCGACAGCCATCTCAAGTGGCGCAAGCCCACCGGCGCTCCTTATGTTTCTTCGGTCGTCTACTACCAGGGAATGATGTTTTTCGTCAACGACAGCGGCGTGGCTTCAGCCATCGACGGCGACACCGGCGAAACTCTCTGGAGAAGCAGGCTGGGCGGCGTCTTCAGCGCCTCTCCCGTGGCCGGAGACGGCAAGGTCTACCTCACCAACGAAGGGGGAGAAACCACCGTCCTGCGCAGCTCCAACCCGCCCGAAGTCCTCTCCCGCAACGAGTTGGGCGAGCGTTGCCTGGCCTCCCCCGCCATCGCCGGCGGCCGACTCTACCTCCGCACCGACCAACACCTGGTGGCCATCGGCTCTCCCCAGCCCCAAAGCCCTTAGGCACCACCGGCCAAAAGACCTGGAAGCCATAGCCGAACTAGAAGCCCTGCGCGACGATCCTCGTGAGGAAACTTGAAGGTCGGGCTTAGACTTCTTTGCGGTGTTGACGCCCATTCGGCTCCTGGCTCCACAGACGCACAAGCCTGAATCTTCACGTTTTGAGCCCATTCACCGCAAGTGTAAACACCTGGACCGGTAAACAGTTTCTTTGCCGCGACGTTGACATTTCGGGCGGCAGGGCCCTTTACTTGGGTGGACCTGACAACCATGAGAATCCGGCTTCGGCACGAGCGGCTGGCCAGTGAGATCGCCGGCAGCGGAATCAGCCAGAACGCCTGGGCGCGGCGGCTGGGACTGGGAAGAGGACACCTGTCTCTGCTGATGCGCGGAAAGCGGCCCTATCCTTCTCGATCCACACGGGCCAAGCTGCTGAGCGGACTGGGGTTGCCATTCGAGGAGTTGTTTGAAGTCGAGGGTTCGACGGCATCGGCGGCGAGGGGGCGCCGGGGAGGCCGCGTCAGCTCAGGGCATCGGACGCCGGTCAGACCAAACGGCAAAAGGAGGACAGCAACATTGAGCGGTGTGAAGGACGATCTCCGCTGGGCGATTCGCCTCATCAGGGCCAATCGAGGCCTGACGGGGGTGATGATCCTGGTGTTGGCGCTGGGCATCGGACCCAATCTGGCCGTCTTCGCGGTGGTCGACGAGGTTCTGCTCAAGGAACTTCCCTATTCTCAACCCGGCTCGCTGGCGGCCGTCGGACCACCCCTGCTGGAGATCTCCACCGTCGAACTTCTCGATTTGCGGCAGCGCAGTCGCTTGGCTCGCTCCATCGCGGGATGGCAGCCGCTGGAATGGGATCTCTCTCATCCTGGCGAACCGGAAGTCGTGCGGGGAGCGCGGGTGACTCCCAACTTGTTCGCCACACTAGGAGTCGAGACGTCCCTGGGTTCCGGCTTTGACCTTGACGGGGAGGAGCGCGCCGTCATTTCCGACCGGCTATGGAGAAACCGCTTTTCAAGCGATGTCCGGGCTCTGGGCAGAACCCTGACGATTGAAGGGCAGCCATATCCGATCAGCGGCGTGATGCCTCCGGGATTCGCCTTGCCCGACGATATCGAGAGCGGGCAACAGTCGGACGTGTGGCTGCCCATCGACATGCGTTCCGTCAGTCCGCGCAGCCGGGGATTCAAAGACCTGCTGGTGGTGGCCCGTCTCCAAGAGGGCGTCCCCTTGGCTTCCTTCCAGGCCGAGGTCGCAAGCATAGCGGAGGAGCTGAAGAAAGAGCACCCCGACTGGTATCCGCCCGACCAGGCCTTCGAGATTCCCATCGTCTCATTGCATGACAAGACGGTGGGCAGGACCCGTCCCGCCATGCGCCTTCTCTTGGCCGGCGTGGTATTGGTTCTGCTGATCGCCTGCGTCAATGCGGCCAATCTGCTCCTGATCCAGGCCCGGCGAAGTCAGCCTGGCTTGTCGTTGCGCCGCATTCTGGGCGCCAGCCGAGGACGCCTGGTGCGTCCGCTGCTCTTTCAGTGCCTGGCCGTCGCGCTGCTGGCTGGAGGACTGGGCATGGCCATGGCCGCAGGAGTGCTGGGCCTCATGCAATATTTGGCTCCCCAGGGGATTCCCCGCTTCGACGCCATCCAGGTCAGCGGACGAGTCTTCGCCTTCGGCTTCCTGCTCTCCCTGGCGGTCGGGCTCGTCTTCAGCGTCTTTCCGGCCCTCAGGATCTCTCGCTGGTTTGGAGACTTGTCCCTGCCGGCCGAGCGCGGACCGATGCGGGCTTTGGGCGGCCTGAGGATGCATCGGCGGACCATCCTGGCCGAGAGCGCCCTGGCCATGATCCTGTTGGTCGGCGCGGGACTGGTGGGCAAGAGCTTCTGGCTGCTGACTCAAGTCGAGACAGGATTCGAGTCTCGGGAGACGCTGACTTTCGAGATTTCTCTGCCCAGATCGCGCTATCCTGAAGCACACCGCGTCTCGGGCTTTCTCGAGGAGTTGCTGCAGCGGCTGCAGAGCCTTCCGGGCGTGGCCTCGGGCGCGGCGGTGCGCAAGCTGCCTTTGCAGCACTCGGTAGGACGCTGGGAGAGCAGCGTCGCCGACTCTTCCAGGAGCGGGGAAAGGATCCTTCCTCAATACCAGGTCGTCACGCCAGGCTACTTCAAGACGCTGGGCATCAGGCTGGCAGAGGGGCGCGAGTTCGCCGTCTCGGATGACGCCGGGGCGCCGCCGGTGCTGATCGTTAACCGCTCATTGGCGGAGGAGGCTTGGCCCGGCGCCAGCGCCCTGGGGAAGCGCCTTAAGAT
Source organism: Acidobacteriota bacterium (assembly GCA_035471785.1). Lineage (NCBI taxonomy): Bacteria > Pseudomonadati > Acidobacteriota > Acidobacteriota bacterium. The sequence continues at coordinate 5,246 of DATIPQ010000129.1, read as the reverse complement.
GGGCGGATCGAGCGGCTCTCCCTGGATGCGCGTGGTGGGGGTCGTCGATGATGTCCGCCACGCCGGACTCGACGTCCCGGCCGGCCCGCGCATGTACCTGCCGCACAGCCAGTACCCTTCCTCCTCGGTCATCGGAGGGCCCGTCCGCCGCATGACGGTGGTGCTGCGGGCCGAGGGCGCGGCGGATTCGCTGATCGGCCCCGCCAAGGCTGAACTCTGGCGCCTGGACCCGGCCCTGCCATTGCAGGGCGTCCGCAGCATGGATGAGGTGGTGAGGCGGTCTATCTCGCGTCCGCGCTTTTTGACTTCGCTGCTGACCATCTTCGGCATCACCGGGCTCTTGCTTTCCGCACTGGGCGTTTACAGCGTCATTCTGCTTTCGGCCACTCTTCGACGCCACGAATTCGGCGTGCGCATCGCGGTTGGCGCCCGGCCCTGGGACGTGCTGCGCCTGACCGCCCTGCAGGGACTCCTCCTGACGCTGGGCGGCGCCGCTATCGGACTCGTGGGCAGCCTCGTCCTGACCCGCTTTCTCTCCGGATTCCTCTTCGGCGTCTCCACCCTCGATTGGGGCGTGATGCTTACCGCAAGCTTGTTGCTGGCAGCGGTCGGACTGGCCGCTTCGGCCCTCCCGGCCCTCCGTTCCGCCCGCCTCGACCCCCTCTTTGTCCTCAGGAACGAATAACGACCTGGGCCATGAAGCCGAGTTCAGGGTCGCCAGGTATGGGCATTCTCGAGGACCCGTGCTAGGCTCGGTGGGATGAACCTCTCGGCGGCGCGGCGGCTGGATCGGTGGATCGGGATTCCGGCTTGCGCATTGCTCTCACTCTTTCATTGGCTGGCGCGCTTCGCCCCCCGGCGACGGTCGGATGACCTCGGCTCGATACTCCTGATCCAGATCTCTGAGATGGGAAGCGTGCTGCTCGCCTATCCCATGCTCTGCGAGATTCGGCGGCGCTATTCTGAATCCCGCGTCTCCATCCTGATCTTTGCCAAGAACCGGGACAGCCTGGAGCTGCTGGGGAGGATTGCTCCCGACAACATCATCCTGCTCGACGACCGCGGCGTACTCGGCTTTCTGCGCAGCGCGCTGTCCGCCGTCGTGAGCATGCGCCGCCTGGGCATCGACGCCGTCATCGACCTGGAGTTGTTCTCGCGCTCCAGCGCCATTCTCGCCGCCCTCAGCGGGGCCCGCATCCGGGCCGGATTTCACCGTCACAGCATGGAAGGGCTCTACCGGGGCAGCTTCTGGACCCATCCCGTCCTCTACAATCCCTACCAGCACATGAGCCGCAACTTCGCCAGCCTTGTGGAAGCCTTGCAGGGAGACTCCAACAGGCCCCTGGTGAAGTCGGGCTTCGAGGAGGCCAAGCCGATCTTGCCCTCCCCGCCCCAGGACGAAGCGAGGAAGGCCCGCATGGCTGATGTCCTGGCCCAGGCCTGCGGGCGCCTCGGCACCGAGTCGAAAATCGTGCTGCTCAATCCCAGCGGCGGCGCGCTGCCCATCCGCGCCTGGCCGCTGGAAAACTACATCGAACTGTCGCGGCGGTTGTTGCGGCTCAAGGAGATCGCCCTGGGGGTCATCGGGCTGCTAGAGGACGCACGTTTTTACTCTCGGATTGCCGAGGGCGTCGATTCGGCGCGGCTCTTTGACCTCACCGGCAAGACCAGCCACGTGCTCGACCTGGTTGAGTTGTTCGACCTCTGCGACGTGCTGGTGACCGCCGACGGAGGGCCCGCCCACTTCGCCTCCGTCTCCTCGATCCACAGCGTGATTTTCTTCGGCCCCGAGACTCCGGCCCTTTACGAACCCTTAGGCGGCAACCACACCTGCCTCTACGCCGGAATCGCCTGCAGTCCCTGCCTGACGGCTTACAACCACCGGCGGACTCCCTGCGACGGCGACAACGTGTGCGTGCAGCGCTTTTCGCCCGCCCAGGTAGAACAGATCGTGCTCGACAAGCTGGGAATGACGGCATGACAGCGGCCAGGGCACTGCTCTTTCTTGTCTTGGGCGCTTACCTGGCCGCCGGAATCGCCTTCAGCGTGGCTTTCCCGCTGGGCGAGGGACCGGACGAGCCGGCCCACTTCGCCTACGTGCAATACGTGGCGCGCCAGGGGACGCTTCCTGTCCTAAAGCCGGACTACCTCGACAACGAGTCCGTCGAAGCCTACCAGGCGCCGCTTTACTACCTCACGGGGGCCCTTCTGACCTTTCCCTGGATGGGAACCGATCCCGCCATTGAGCACGATCCGCCCACCGGCGAGAAGCGCCCCCTTTTCCGCCACGCCCCCGAGGCCGCCTTTCCCTGGACGGGCGGGACGCTGGCCTGGCATCTGCTCAGGTTCTTCTCCCTCGCCCTCGGCGCCCTCACGCTACTAGCCGCCCACCGCATCTTGGTGCGGTTTTTCGGCTCGCAATGGCTGGCAACGGCGGGGACAGCCCATCTGGCCCTCAATCCGCAGTTCATCTACATTCACAGCCTGGTCAGCAATGATTCCCTGGCCATCCTGGCGGGAACGTTGCTGGTGCTTTTCATCGTCCGTTCCGCTCAGGACCCAGCCGGCTTCAGTCCCTTCCTGGCCGGGCTCGTCCTGGCCTTGGCCCTCCTCAGCAAGGCCAGCGTCCCGCTGCTGGGCGGCGGGCTGGCCTACCTGCTTTGGAACCGCCGGGACCAACTGGCGCCCTCTTGGCCGCAGGCGCTGCGCAACTTTGCCAAGCTGGCCGCCGCGCCCTTACTCCTGACGGGATGGTGGCTGGCCAGGAACCTGTGGCTGTACGGCGATCTGACCGGCGCCTCCATGTCGATGCGGGTGGTCCCTGAAAATCACTACCCAGCGCCCCTGGGCCCGCTGGAATTCCTCAGCCTCTTGCCCGAACTCGTCCAGGCCACCTTCCGCACCAGTTGGGCCACCTTCGGCTGGATGGGATTCGAGCTGCCGCGCCGCATCTCCAACGCGCTGGCCATCATCCATCTGGCCGCCTGGGGCGCAGCGCTGGTCTTCATCCGACCGAAGACGCTGCGCCGCCCATCCGTCGTCGCCCTCGCCCTCTCGGCTCTGGGCCTGCTGGCCGGATACTGCTACTACAACACCTTCACCAACCAGGCCGGCTGGCAGGGCCGCCTGCTCTTCCCCGCCGCCTCCATCGCGGCCGTAGCCTTCCTGGCCGGCTGGCGCCGATTCTTCCCCGGCCGCGAGTCCTGGGCCGCGGCCACGCTGGTCGTGGCCCAACTGGCCCTGCTGATCTACGTCTACTTCACCATCATCCTCCCTGTCTTCGCTTGATCTCACAGGTGCCTCCGAACACGTCTCATCGAGCCTCTCCGGCACGTCGCATCAGCGTACTTTGAGCTCGGCCTCAGCGCTGACCTTGAAAATCGGGATGTCAACTCCATTCTTGAACGGCTAGCTAGACCGGCCTGGAACAGATCAAGCCTTGAAAATCAAACTTGAGGTAAAGGTCGGATGCGTGCAGGGGTGGCCAGGGGAGTATAGAATTGCGGCCAACGGGAGGTCCCTATGACAGCAGAGAAGTACCTGAGAACGGCCTTGATAGTGGTCGGCCTGGTTTTCATCGGCGGCATCTACGCATTAATGAACGTGTGGCCCGAGGGCTGGACTTGGGAGCCGCGGCAATACGAATACGAACAGATGATCATGGGAATCTATGCGGTTCTGGGCGTGTTTCTCCTCATCGCATCACGCAACCCTCTTGAACACAAGAGCCTCATCTGGTTCACCGTCTGGTCGAGCATCGTGCACGCCGCCATCATGGCCGTTCAAGCCCTGGTAGACCCCGCCGAGCGCCCCAACCTCTTCGGCGACGTCCCGGCCCTCTTCATCGTCGGCATCGTCCTGGCCGTCCTGACCCGCAAGGCGGACCAGCAAGCAGGATAATAAAGCCCTTCCCTCATTCGGGACGAAGTGCCTGCAAACGGGAGGTCCGCCGATTGGCTCGGGGAGACCTGAAGGTGTTCCTCAATAGTGCGGCGGGCAACTTTGGAAATCGACATCCCGCACCGCTGAGCCTCGCGCCGTAGCAGTTGACCAAGCTTGTCCGGAACCGAAATCGTTATGCGAGTCATAACTGCATAATACGGCGCTTGGATTCCCGGAGTCTGCCTTCAGGAGTCCAGCCCGGCCCTATACAAGCCTTGGTATTCTAAGAGCGCCGCTGGGCGCCGATCATGACGAAGGCCATCCAGCAGGGCTCGGAGCCGGTGTTGTTCCAGGCGTGGCGGGTGCCGTTTTGCACCACGCAGTCTCCTTGCTTGAGGGAGAGGGCGGCGCCGTCGTCGAGAACCAGGGAGATCTCGCCCGAGATGACCACCCCGTAGTCGACCGTATCGGTGGTGTGCATTCCCGGCGCGTCCTCTTCGAAGTTCCACTCGCCGGGCGCCTTTTCTTCCACCTCCTGCAGGACAGCCTGGGCGTCGAGCTCAGCCCCTTCCGTCGCTGGAGGGAACTTGACCAGGCGAAAGCGTGATCCGTTGAGTCCTGGCGTGAAGGAGGCCATCTCCAGCACGGGGTCTCCGTTCTCTCTCGGCACTTCAGGCGTCTCGTCAGTCGCCCATAACTCGACAAGCTCGACTCCCCCTGCGCTGTCGAAGCTGACGGCGCGGCTCGGAGGACCCTGCATCTCGAACACGGACTTGCCTTGCTCATCGTGCCCCGTGACGACCCTCGTAGGCTCAAGGGCCGCCGCAGGCCCTTCCGCCCCTGGCTCCTCAGGCGAAGACTGCTCCGCAGCTTGGCCGCAACCCGCAGCCACCGTAGCCCCGACAGCTCCTGTCCCTGCCGCGATCAAAAACCGTCTTCTGTCTTTGTTGTTTTCTCTTTCAGACATCCGAATCTCCTTCCCTGTTGAGGACCTTTTGGGGGGCATTCTTCCACAATCTGACGGGAAATGGCGAGCCAGTCAACTACGCACTAGCGCTGCCGGTCATAAGTTCTGAGCCAGGGCCCTCCGTTCTTGTCCCTGACAGGGACAGATTCGCCAGCCCAGGGTCAGCCGCGGCGAGCGCCAGCGAGACGGCGGCGCCACCCTGGGTTTCAGACCAAAAGGTCTGAACGCTGAAAGCGTGGGATAACGCGACAGGGTGGCTCAAAACTTCTGAGGCACTGCATTAGGGCCACTTGGTGGCCAACAAGTTCACACACGAATCAAGTTTCAGCGACCGCGCTGAAGGCCTAATCGCTCTCGGCGGTATGAGGCTGCTCGCTATCAATTGAGATGGCATCCA
>DATIPQ010000128.1 GCA_035471785.1 Acidobacteriota bacterium | reverse complement strand
GAGGTCGAGAAACACCTCGCCACCGCGTCCGATCACGTCCCGCACGATGGAAGGACCGTGGGCGGTGAACAACTGCAATCCGACCTTGAAGGGTCCGACGTGGCCCGACAACCTGTCCACCAGCCCCAACGCCTCCTCCCGCGAGGGTACATCCAAGGCCACGATAATCCGCTCTCTAGCTTCCATGGCTTCCTCCGTCCCTTCGGGACATCAGATTACTCGTAAAAAAACTGCCCTTCGCGAACCTCGACGCCACCCACCAGTTCGTTGATGTTGCCGATGCCCTCCTGGCGGCAGTGCTCTTGCAGTCCATCGATGATCTTGGGAGCGGCGCAGGGGTCGTAGAAGTTGGCCGTCCCCACCTGCACCGCGGTGGCCCCGGCCAGGATGAACTCCAGGGCGTCGCGGGTGTTGCTGATGCCTCCGATGCCGATGACCGGGATGTCGACGGCCTGGGCGCACTGCCAGGTCAACCGCACCGCCAGCGGACGGATGGAGGGCCCCGACAGTCCGCCCACGGTGTTGGAGAGCATGGGACGCTTCTCTTTCACGTGAATGGACATGCCCACAAAGGTATTGACCAGAGTGATGGCGTCGGCCCCCGCGTCCTCGCAGGCGCGGGCGAAGACCGTGACGTCGGTGACGTTGGGACTCAGCTTGACCCACACCGGCTTGGCCGAGGCCTTCTTGACCGCTTCAACCACTTTGAAGGTCATCCTGGGGTCGTGTCCGAACTCCACTCCGCCTTCCTTGATGTTGGGGCAAGAGATGTTGAGTTCCAGGCAGCTCACCTGCTCTTCCGGGTTAAGCATCTCGGTGATTTCCACGAACTCGGCCACCGTTACGCCCAGCACGTTGGCCACGATGCGGGTGTCGTGTCCTCGCAGGGCCGGCAGCTTCTCGGAAATAAAGGCCCCCACGCCCACGTTCTCCAGCCCGATGGCATTGAGCATCCCCGCGGGCGTTTCCAGGATGCGCCCCGGAGCGTTCCCTTTCCGCGGACGCCGCGACAGCCCCTTGGTGCAAAACCCTCCCAGACAGGAAATGTCGAAATAGGGCAAAAACTCCAGCCCGTACCCAAACGTCCCCGAAGCCGTCAGGACCGGGTTCTTAAACTGTTGTCCGGCGATCGTCACGCTGAGGTCAACGCTCATGCTTCACCCATTCGAACTTCGGACCTCGACCTTCGCCCTTTACGGGGCCCCTTCGTCGCCGCGCTCGCTGAAGACAAACGACTCGGCTTCGAACACGGGCCCGTGCGTGCAGGCCAGCCGGTAGCCCTGCTGGGTCTTGACGGTGCACCCCAAGCACACCCCGAACCCGCAGGCCATGCGGTTCTCCACCGAAATCCTGCAGGGCAGCCCCAGTTGCCCCGACCATCCCGCCACGGCCTTCATCATGGGCGTCGGTCCGCAGGTGAGGATAAGAGGACTTCGAGGAGCTTGCTCCCGAAATGCCCGGTCAAGCGCTCCCGTCACAAGCCCGCGGATGCCGCGGCTGCCGTCGTCGGTAGAGACGTAGACCGGCATTCCCAGCCGTTCAAAGTCGTCAATGCCGATCAGATCGGAAGCGCTGCGGGCCCCATAGACCAGCACCGCCCTCTCGCCTCGCGCCGCAAGCTCCTCGGCCAGCAGCAAGAAGGACGCGATCCCGATGCCGCCGGCCACCAGAAAGCTCTCCCGCCCGGCGGCTTCATCCAAACTGAATCCATTCCCCAGCGGACCCACCAGGCTGACCCGGTCGCCCGCCCTCAGCGAGGCCAGCCGCCGGGTCCCGTCCCCCATCACCTTGAGCAGCAGGGTCAAGACCCCGTCACGCCCCTGCCAGCGCCTCGAATAGACGGCCAGCGCTCGCTTCAACAGGGGAGACGGATAAAGCGCTCCGCTCTCCTCGGCGGCCATCACGAACTGCCCCGGACGGCACTCCCCGGCCATCTCCGGCGCCTCCACGGCCAGCAGATAATTCTCGTTCCCATAACCTTCAGCGCCCACCACCGCCGCCACGCAATTCCCGCTCATCGCGCCGAGAATAGCACACCCCCGCGACCCGCCCGAAG
>DATIPQ010000127.1 GCA_035471785.1 Acidobacteriota bacterium | reverse complement strand
GTAGAGGTGCTGCTCGAAGAGGCAGGTATCGCTGTCGGCGGGCATGAATCCGCGCGGCGTCCACTTCGAGGCGAACTCGCAGGCCTCGTCGATGCTCCAGTCGTTGCTGTGCAGGTGCAGGCCGGCGATGGCGCGGGCGGCCCGCTGGGCCATCATGATCCACACCATCTCGCGGCTGCGCGGGTCTCCTTCCAGCAGTCCGGCGTGCATGAACCACTCCTCCACTCCCGTGGCCAGACCTTCCGATCGCCCGTCGAAGATGTTGTAGAGCAGCGGCTGGCGGCGGACGGGATTGGGATGCGGGTCGTTGTCCATCTTGGCCAACTCGATCCAGTGGTGCATGTGAGGCCGGAAGGCCAGCGGCGAACGGTGGATGACGTGGCTGAAGAAGCCGCGCTCTTCTTCGGGCTGGAAGCTCCCCAGGCGGGCCCGCAGAGCAGGATCCATGTCGTCGCGGATGGTGATGATTTCCTGCTCCCTCAGAAAGGTCATGTACCGGTCGACCGACCGGTTGCTTCGGCGGTCATACTCCTGGGCGCTGGATATGACTTTGATGGGCGGCAGGTTGCGGTTGCGGTGCTCCTCCAGGCGCAAAGAGGCGTGGGAACGGGCCAGCGCCCGCCGCATCAGGGTGACTTCCTCTTGCCAGGTGTAGGGGACCAGATGGACCTTCTGCAGGTACCAGGTGTAGTTGTCCTTGCCTACGCCCGAAGGGCCTCGCTTGTGGGGCAACTGCTCCTGCAGCCAGGACGTAAAATCGTCCACCGCTTGGCTGGCGGCCTGCACCGCTTCCGCCAACTGGGGGTGATCGGCCACCCGCTGGGCGTAGGCCTGCATTCCCCGGCTCTGTCCGGCCATGGTGCGGATGCCGCCCATCCACAGGTCGCGGCCGTCTCCAGTAAGATTGCCCCGCGCCTGCTCCAGCAGCGCCGGAATCGAGCGGAAGCGGCCCTCCAGTTGGGCAGCCTCCTCATCGCTCAGAGGATAGTCGTACATCCAGACTTCGATGGGCGGATAAGCCACCGGTCCCTCATGGGCGGGAACGTCGCTTCGGGAGGCATGAAAGAGCGTGTAAAAGGCCGGATTGCGCTCCCAGGGACGGCGCACCCGGTGATCGAAGTCCATGCCGTTCATCTCGGCTTCCACCAGCTTGTAGTCGACCTGCTGAGGGACCGTCCAGGAGGCGGGATCGATGGCCTCCAGCCGGGCGCGGTAATCGGCAAGCTGCCGCTGCTGCTCGGCCATGGCTTGGGAGGTGTAGTCGGGGACTCCGCCCACCATCTCGGGTTTTTGAAACTCCCTCCAGTCCCGGAACAGGTCGACCAGATCCTGGTATTCGGTGCTGGAGGCCGCCGGTTGCTCTCCTGAAGCCGGCTGGCCGGGCGAGCAGGCGCCGGCCCACAGCAGGACGGCCAGACAAGCCAAGCAACCGAGAATTCTTGCTTGAGACATTCCCTCTCTCCTTAAACAGGTTTTGGAATCAATGACGTGTGGCGAAAGTATGAGGAGGCGGCGGCGGGGTGTCAAGGCAGGTGGGATTTGTCCGATACCGGGGGGCAGACGCAGTGTTTTCTCTCACGCTTTCAGAGGGTGTTGCAAAAGTCTTCAACATGACACTTCGAAGGCTCGTTATTCCACCCCTTCAGGGTTTCTTTAGAGGCGCTTCCACCACCCAGGGTGCCGCTCGCGCGCTTCGCGCCCTCGCTCTACCCTGGGCTGGCGAATCGCTCGCCTTCAGCGAGCCCGGACTTGACCTCTAACACAGTCGCTGGGCGGGCGAATCGCACCCCTTCGCGAACCGCGCGCCTTCAGCGAGCCCGGACTCGCCTTTCAGCAGGGTCGCTGCCTTGGTCGAACTTGGAAGTTGGTTCTAGTTGGTTCTTGGAAATTGGAAGTTGCGCCGACAGGCGCCGACGGTGCCCTCAAGCCAGGACTTGCAGGAGGCGCCGCAGGAGGGTGGTTTCTTGGCCGGGCTGAAGGAGGGAGGCGTCGATTCGCAGGGTCTGGTTGCGGCAGAAGGCCAGAACAGGCGAGTCTCCCTCCAACAGGCGGGAGCGGATCTGGCTGTCGGAAAGCCGCGGGGCGTGCAGCCGGACTTGCACCTCGTGACCCGTGCGGCGGACGGAGACATCGGCCAAGCCGGACAGGCCCTTGTGCAAGGTCCGGGCCCGGGCGGAGGCGGCCTCGGCTTCCTCCTTTTCGTTGGCCAGAAGATGCCTGACGGCGGCGTAGATGCCGGCCATGGCTTCTTTGCTGACCTTCATGGAGCGGCCGAAGCGGTCGTTGGGGTTGCCAAGGAAGGTACAGTCCCCGATGATCTTGCGGCTGCCCAGCACCAGTCCCGTGTTCTGGGGACCGCGCAAGCGTTTCCCGCCGCTGACGACCAGAGCGTCGGCTCCGCAATCGCGGGTATACCTCCAGAAATGAGAAGAGGGCGGGACGCAGTCGGCTCCGTCGACGATCACAGGCACCCGGCGAGGGCGCGCGGCTTCCACCACCTGAGCGACTTCGACCACATTGTCGCCTTCCCAATCGAGGGTCACCACGGCGGCGGTGTCGCTGTCGATGGCCGCCGACAGTTGATCGGCGGTGACGCCCGAGGGACTGCCGGCCAGACGGATCTCGGCCCCGGTGTTGCGGACGGCGGTATCGGCCTCGGTTCCCTGCTGCGAGGCCTGCATCACGACATTGAAGCGCCGGCCCCGGCAGGGCAGTCGGGAAGCCGCCTCCTCGTCGCTGCCCACCATACAGGCGGCCACCGCCAACTGCACTCCCGAGGTGGCTCCGCAGGAAATGTAGCAGGCCTCGTTGCGGGTCATGGAGGCGATGGCGCGTCCGGCCGCCTCCTGCAGCTCGTAGAGGTTGACCGAATGGCGGGCGGCCTCGGTCATGGCCTCCACCACGGGAGGCGCCATGATGGCCCCGCCGTAGCGGGTGTGAGTGGCGACGGCGTTGATGAACGGCTTGACCCCGATTTCCTGGAAGATTCCCACCCTTACTCCTCGACTTCCACCTCCACTCTGCAGCCGGCTCGGATCTCGTTGATCAGGCGGTCCAGGTCTTGGCGGCTGTCGGCCACGCACCCGAAATAGCCGTGCCGGGTATGAGAGCTTCGGACCAGACGCATATGATCGCCGGGCGAGTAGGGGAATTGAAAGACCTTGACCCCCTCTTTCTTGGACATTTCCTCGAAACCCTCGGCCCGCTTCAGCGTGCCCGAGGGAAACCCGAAGAACTGCGAGGTCACATGACATCGGGCGCGGCTCAAGGGCATCTTCATGGGCAGTCCGGTCAGCCCTTTAAGGGTCTCGGTCGTCATGACGAAATCATAGGCCTCATCGACGAGCTGTTCAATCCCGTCCCCTCCCGGCCGGATGTGGGACTCGATGATCCTGGGTCCAGTGGCGGTCAGCATGACTTCGGTGTGGGTAGGCCCCAGGTCGAGTTCCAGGGCTTCCAGAAGCTGCAGCACGACGCCCACGATCTGGTCCCTTTCCTGCTCGCTCAGGGCTGCCGGGACGATATGCCCCGTCTCCACGAAGTTGGGAGCGCCGGTGGTGAATTTCTCGGTGATGGCCACCACGTGGTGCCGCCCGTCCCGAGTGAAGCTTTCCACCGAGTACTCGCGCCCTTCCAGGAACTCCTCTACCAGCAGCGGCGCTTCGAAGGGATATTCATCGAGATAATCCTCCAGTTCCTCCCTTGTGTTGCACTTGCGGACCAGGATGCTGCCCGAACTGTTGTGAGGCTTGCAGATCAAAGGCAATCCGATGGCCTCCACCAGTGCTGACACGTCCTTGACCGGTTGGGGTACGACCTGGAAGCGGACGGACCCGATGCCGCGCGAGTTGAGCAGCTTCCTGAGGCGTGCCTTGGAATCGACGGTGGCCACGGCCTCGCCGCTGACGCCCGCGATTCCCAGTTCCCGGCAGATCTGGGCAGCGGGCAGCGCCGGTTCGTCGCGAAGAGCGAAAACGGCATCGAGAGGCGCTTCGGCGTGCAGTTGGCGGCCCAAGGCGACCAGACCTTCCGAGTCCATATGATCGACGATGTGTACGTTTCTGGTGTAGCTGGTGTCGACCCGGTCTTTGGCGGCCTCGCTCTTGACCACTAACGTGATGTCGAAGAGGTCCTCCTGCTGAAGCTTGGAGAAGGCGAAACGTTCACAATGGAACAACAAGACTCTGGGTTTCTTCTTCTGATTCATGTTGCGTCATCCTAGCGAGCGATAGAAGCAGGGAATCGGACGGGCCGCCGCCACGCTCACAGGCCACGGCCACCCTTGGGGCTTAGCCAGTCTCGATCAGCGCCCCCCTTCAGTTCTTTGGCGCCGTTGGGCTACGATCCGCAGCTCGCTGGTGTAGCTGGTATCGTGGCCGTCCCGCAGCCAGGTCTCGTCGACCTGAGGTTTCATTTCCACCACCTTGACGGTTTGGCCGTCTTCCATGAGTTTGACGAATCTGGCGAAGATCTCCACATAGGCGGGACTGTCGAAGTCGAGATAGCAAGGCTTGGGCTCGGCCGGCGTCTTGAAGAAGACCCAGCGCGGCATGCCGTGTCGCTGCGCCCAGGCGCGAACGGCGGCGAACTGCCGATCGCGTTCGTTTTCTTCCAGGAAAGGCATGTCCTCCGTGGTCAAGTCCCAGCGTTCGCGCACGATGGTCAGTCGTCCCAAAGTGGCGCGACGGGTATGGCGGCTATGGGGACGGATGTTGCTGAGAATCTCGTTGATGGGGGGCAGCAGCCAGTCGCTGAACACTTCCAGGGCGTCGCATTCGAAGGACCCGTCTCGGGCCTGAAAAAGGATATCCCCGCCCGGCCCTTGGGGAGTGGCCAGCAGCATTCCGGCGGGCAGGGGGCGGCATCCCGGCAGGCTGCCCATGTCCTCTCCGGTTTCGTATCGCCAATGGGATGGGTGCACCAGCATCAGGTTGGCCCGCGCCAGCCAGCCGCGCCGGGGCACCTGCCTGAGGACGCAGGTCTCGCCCGCGGTATCTTCGCCCAAGGCGTCCAGCAATTCGTCCAGGTTGGGATGTTGGGCGGCCAGGGCCGACCAGGTCAGGGTGTTTCCGCAGTGCAGTTCGCCCAGGAAGAACTCGAAATCGCCCTCTTGCAGCCCCCGGGGGCCGTCGGCGCTGACCATCACATCGGGACTCAGTTGGCGGGCCACCGTCCAAACGGGGTCGGGATCGCCGAAGACCCGCTGGGCCCGACGGGCCGTTTCTCGCAGGTCGTAAACCATGCGATGGCCGTTCTCCTGGCTGGGATCTCCCAGCACTTCTTCCCAGGCGCTTTGGAAGCGCTCTTGAAGCTCGTCCAGCAGAGGCTTGACCACGTCCTTGAGCCAGTAGTCGGATTTTGCGTGGTTGAGAAAACGCTCGGCATCGATTTCTTCTTCGCTCACCTGATCGCGCAGGTCGGCGTAGCAGCGGCGCAGGCATCCCCTCAGTTCGCGGGCCGCTTCGCCCAGCAGCCAATGGGCTCCGTCCAGCACGATGGAGAGAGGCGGCCCCAGTTCCCGCAGAAGTCCTTGTCCGAAGGTCACTTGACCGGCCCGGAGGCAGTCTTCGTACATCAGGTTGCGGCCTGCGTACATGATTCCGGGCCTTCGGGTGGGGGCCAGCCCGGTCAGGCGGCTGAAGGTCTCGTCGGCCTGACGCAGCGCTTCTCCCAACTTCTCGGGCTGGCCGGCGCAAGCGGCCACCTGGTCGCGGGCTTCCACAATCTGGCCTAGGGCGTCGTTGTAGCGCCGATGCAGGTCGCTGTCACCGATGCGGTCGACCACGACCTGAAACTCGCGGTCGGGGTGGAGTTGAGGAGCCACTTCGAAACGCCATACCACCAGTTTGCTTTCCTGCAGGCTCTCCAGGATCTGGAAGACCTCCTGCTCGTTCTCGATGCGTCCCTCTTCCAGCAGACGCCGGGCGATGGCATCGGCGCTGCGGGAGCCGTCGCAGAGTTCGGCAACGGTGCGTTCCTTCGAGGACATCTCCACACGCCCATGCACGGGGACGTAAAAGCCGTCCGGCCCGCGCCAGGCGCCGGTCGCCAGCCGGGGAGCCGCCCAACGCCGGGCGTCCTCTTGCTGGTTGAGGAGGTCGGCCAAGGCGTCGATGGTCCAGCCCTCGAAGTAGACGTTGCGTCGGGTAATCAGTTGAGGAGAGGTGTCCATGCGAAGGTAGGCCTCCTGGCGGTCATCCAAGCGGGCCCATCCGCAAGGGCCGAAGAAACCGCAGGTGTCGTTCTTGACGGCGTAGCGCTGAACAAGCAGGGCGATGAACTCGATAGCCTCCCGCTGCTTTTGGTTGGCGGCACGCCCCAACGACTTGCGGACGTACTCGAGGGCCCGTCCGGTCTGCCAAACGGCGGCCTCCTGAAAGCGCGGGTCGGCCGCGATGTCGGCGAGACGGCCGATCAGTTGCTGGGCGTCCTCCTCATGAGCCGACTGAAAGGCCCGCAGCGCATTCTCTTCTTCCTCGATGGCTGCGGCCAGGGCCCGCTGATCGGGTTGACGGCATTGCAGGTCGACCTTTCCGCGCCGCAGACGGCGGCGAAGCCGACGCAGGGCGCGGATGCGGGAGCGATCCTCACGCGCTTGGGCGCTCATTTCCCTCACCTCCTCCAGGACCTCTTCCAGACGCTTGGCCCTCTCCCTTCGGGCCTTTGAATAGCGGTCCGCCGCCGCTGCCGTTTCGGGGGCGGCCAATTGCAGGACCAAGGAGGCGGAAAAGCCGGCTCCCCGCAGGGCCAGCGTCCGCCACAGGCGCCAGCCCCCCGCGGGAAGATAGACGGCATGCTCGGCGGGGCAGGCGCCGGTCTCGGATTGAGGGTGGGTTGAAGTTCTTTCCAGGTTGGGAGAATAGGCCATAAAGCGGTTGGTCTCCTGATTGGGTCGGACGGCTCAGGAAGTGCTGAGCATGTAATCGCTGAGCCGATGGGCGGGCAGATCAGCCACCAACGAAGTCAATTCCTGAAACTGCTCCGCCAGGCGCTTGACCTGGCCGGAGGTAAAGAGGCCGGGTTTGGACCACAGGCGGCAAGAGAGGGTCTCCCCGGCGTCCTGCACGAAGAGGCTGAGATCGGCCAAGCCCGGCGGACGATTGCCGACGTCGAGGATCTCGGCCCGCAAGTCCGGTAGCTCGAGGGCAATGGCGGGGGCACGGTTCATGTAGTTGAAGACGAAACGGTAGGGCGACTCTGCCGCTTGCCCTTCCTGCCGCTGGCTGAGGAAGTGCCAGTAGGGCAGTTCCTGCTGGCCGTAGGCCTGCTGCAGGGACGTCCGCAGCCGCTTCAACAAGCTGAGGAAGTCGGGATCGCCGCTCATATCGGCCCGCACCACCATGACGTTGGTGAAGAGTCCGATCAGGTCCTCGAACTCGCGACGGCGCCGGTCTGAGAGAGGAAGCCCCACCAGGAGGTCGCGAGGGCCGCCGATCTTGTGGAGAAAGAGGCAGTAGAGGCTGAAGAGGCCGATGGCCGGCGTGACCGCCTGATGGCGGCTCAAATCCTTGAGGGCAGCGGTGCGCTGCTCGCTCAGGGCAAAGCGGCAAGAGGCAACCTCCTGAGCGGACGCCTCAAGGCGTTGATCGCCGAGGCCCGCCGCATCGGCCCCCGCCAGGCGCGATTTCCAGGCCCGGGTCAGACGGGCCAGAGCGGCCTGGTCCAGGCGCTGACGCTGCCAGCGGGCGTAGTCGGGATACTGGGCCGGAGGATCCTCCAGCGCCTGCTGCTCATCCCCTTTGAAGTGGGCGTAGAGAGCCGATAGCTCGCGGGCAAGGACCTGCCGCGACCTTCCATCGAAGACGATGTGATGGACGGTGACGGCCAAAATGTGAGCATCGGAATCGACGCGCAGCAGGAGCGCCCGCCAGAGGGGACCCTGCTGCAAATCGAAGGCGGCGCTCACGTGCTCGTCCAGCAGCCGCTCGGTGCGGCGCGACCGTTCGGCGCGGGCCGCCGAAGTCAAGTCATGGCGCGGGAGGCGGACGCCGGAGTGGGGCTCGATCACCCGGACCGGGCCTCCCTCGCCCTCGGGAAAGCGGCATCTGAGAACCGAGTGGCGGCGGACGATTTCGTCCAGACTCTTTCTCAGCGCCCGCTCATCGAGACGACCCCGCAGGCGGACCACCAGGGAAAGATGGAGCGGGCACTCGATGAAGACCGGCATCTTGATGCGGTTTTGCCCGCTCAGCCAGAGCAACTCTTCGCTGTAGGAGAGCCGGCCTGGCGGGAAGCCTTCTTCGTCTTTGGATGCGATTGCCAGGCGCGAAACGCCCTTCTCACACATGTCGGCGGCCTTTCTTCATGAGGACTCGAGAAGATGCTTCAGATCATCGATGAAGTGATGCAGGTTTTCCTCGTCGATGAAGCGGATGTGGGACCGCTTGGGAATGGCCACCCGCCGGACGTCCAGGGGACGGCTGGTGTAGCGCCGCCAGCGCAGGACATCCTGGTTGTCCTGGCTGGCATAGAGGACGATGGTGCCGGGATACCTGGTGTTGGGGCGATGCCGCAGAGAAAGCCAGTAGTTCTTGGCCCACACCTTCTGCGCCTTGACCATCACCAGCGCGTCGTCGGCAGGGCCGCGGCGGATCAGATGCTCCCACTGCGAGCTCGAGAGCAAGGGACCGAAGTGATCGAGGACCACGTCGCACAGCTCCCTCAGAGAGAGGGCCTGCAAATCATGCCTGCTGGCGAAATCGGGCAAGGTCACTTGAATCACCCAGCGCACTTCGTCTTCCCGCAAAGGTCCGGTGGTGAGGCAATCGAAAACCCGTCCCATAATGGAGTCATAGCCGAAGGCGTCCATGATGCGTGTGCCGGTCGCCCCCATGCGGCAGAGCAGGCGCCGGACGGGAGTCAGAAGGCGTTCCGGCCTGGTCAGCCGGGTCCAAAGGCTTTCCGGCCCGGCGGTATCGATCATGACCAGATGCTCCACCTGCTGCCCGTCCGCCACCAGTCGGTTGGCGATCTCGAAGGCCAGGTTCCCTCCGAATGAAAATCCGGCCAGGGAGTAGGGTCCGCGCCGCTGCAGGCGGCGGATCTCGGTCAAGTAGTGCTCGGTCATTCCCTCCATGGAGAGCACGTCCCGCTCCCAGTCCAGGTCGGGAGCGCGCAGGGCGTAGAGAGGACGTTTGAAGCGGGCCGCCTCGGCCAGATCCCGATAGGCCCAGGGATTCCCGCTGGTGGGATGAGGCCAGTAGATGGGCCTCTCCCCTTCCCGGCCGCGGTTGAGGGCCACCAGGCTGGAGCCGCCCAGCATTTCCCGCGACTCGCCGGAGGATTTGACGGCTTCGGCCAGAGCCCGCGGCGTCGGGTGGGTGAACATCGCGTCCGGCGAGAGCTCGGCTCCCACCTCCTCGCGCAACCGGGTGAGAAGGCGCGTGGCTTGCAGCGAGTCCCCTCCCAGCACGAAGAAATTATCGTCGACAGCGATGTCTTCGCGCGAAAAACAGCGTCGGAAGAGATCAACAATCTTGCGTTCCAGTCCGGCGCGAGCGGGTTCCGACATGCCTTCCAGGTTCATCTGCCTCATTCTTGGCCGGGCTCAGGAACGCTTGAAGGCGCTGGGTTGGCCCGTATCCGGGTCGGCCTCAAGAGAGCGGCCGACGTGGTCGTTTAAAAGAAGAGATCGGCTTCAGGCTGCGGCCGGCCGTGGGCGCCGGTTCGGGCCTCGATGGCCGACGCGCAGTCGGCCAGTACCGGTTGTTCAAAAATGGTCTGCAAGGGCAGGTCCACTTGCAGATCGCGGTAGACGCGCGAGATCACCTGCATGGCCGAGAAGGAATGTCCTCCCAGGCCGAAGAAGTTGTCGTGGATGCCGATCTGATCCTGTCCCAAAACTTCCGACCAGATGGCCGCCAGGGCCGACTCGGCCTGAGTGCGGGGAGCCGCGAAGGACTGCTGGCGGGCGGCCTCGGGAGCGGGCAGCGCGGCCCGGTTGACTTTTCCGTTGGGGGTCAGGGGCAGTTCCTCCAGCCACATCATGATGGCGGGGATCATGTAGTCGGGGAGTCGCTCTTTGAGAGCCTCGGCCACACTTGCGGCCACCAGTTCCTGTCGGCGCGGAGAGAGATCACGCCGTCCTACCAGGTAGGCCACCAGTCCGTCCTCGCCGGGACCCCGGGAAGGGGCCGTGACCACGGCGGCCGCCACTTCCTCGTGGTCGGTCAAGGCGCTTTCGATTTCGCCCAGTTCGATGCGGAAACCGCGCACCTTGACCTGGTGGTCCCTGCGTCCGATGAAGTCCAGGTTGCCGTCCAAGCGCAGCCGCACCAGGTCTCCTGTCCGGTACATGCGCCGTCCCGGCGAGGACGCGTAGGGGTCGGGCACAAAGGCCGCCGCCGTCAGGGCGGGCCGTTTCAAATAGCCCAGGGCCACGCCTTCTCCGCCGATCGCCAATTCTCCTGCCACACCCATGGGCGTCCGCCGCAGATTGGGGTCGAGGACGAAGATCTCGGTGTTGGCCAGAGGCCGTCCGATGGGCACCGAGGCCTGTGGGCCGTTCAGTTGGTGGGCCGTCGACCAGATGGTGGTTTCGGTGGGGCCGTAGAGGTTCCAGGACTCGGCGCTGCGCTCCAGCAACCGACGGGCCAGGGAGGGAGGCAGCGCCTCTCCACCCGAGAGGGCGGTGATGGACTCTCCGCCTTTCCAGCCCAACTCCAGCAGCGCCCGCCATCCTGACGGAGTGGCCTGCACCAGGTCGGGGTCGCATCGGCTCATCTCTTCCACCACGCTTTGCCCTGCGCTGAGCGGACGGGAAGCCAGGCAGCACTTGGCCCCCACGATCAGAGGCAGGAAAAGCTCCAGGGCGGCGATGTCGAAGGTCAGGTTGGTGAGGGCGAAGATCCGTTCCCCCTCGCGGGTGGCGAAGAGAGTCCGCAGGGAGGCCAGCAGGTTGATCAGGTTGCGATGGGTGACCATGACTCCCTTGGGACGTCCGGTGGAGCCGGAGGTGTAGATGAGGTAGGCGGGATCGTCGAGGCCGGCTTCCGCTCCTCGGCGGACCTGTCCATCTCGCGTCTCTTCCAGCAGTTCCTCCACCCTGACGACGGGCACGCCGCAATCTTCCACCGAGGGGGGCGAGGTCGAATCGGCCAGCAGCAACGAAGCGCCGGCGTCCCTGAGGATGGAACGCAGGCGGGCTTTGGGATGGTCGGCGTCGAGGGGCAGGTACGCGCCTCCCGCCTTCATCACGGCCAGCAGTCCCAGCGGCAGAAGAATCGAGCGTCCCAGGCACGCCGCCACCACCGAGCCTGGCCCGGCCCCGAGCCGGCTCAGGCCCCCGGCCAGGCGTCCGCTGCAGCGGTCGAGGGCGGCGTAGGTCAGCGACTGGCCCGCCGATTCGAGCGCCAGGCCGTCGGGAATTCGCCGGGCCGTCTGGGCCGCCAGGTGGTGGACGCAAGCCTGCGGATAGGGGCTGCGGGTCTGGTTCCAGCGCCTCATCTGGCGCCGCTCCTCCCGGCTCACCAGGTCAAGCTCGGAGAGGCGCTCGTCCGGCTGCTCCAGCAGGGCCTGGAGGAGGCGGCGATAGCGCTCGAAGAAGCGTTCGATGGTAGGGCGTTCGAAGAGGTCGGTGTTGTATTCCCAGACGACGGTCAGCCCTCCCTGCGACTCGTGGCGGCGTCCGCGGGGGATGACGATCAGATTCATGTCGAACTTGGAAGAGCCATTGTCGAGCACCTCTTCGACCTCTACCTCGAGGGGCGGCCAACCGAGGCCGGGAAGCGGCGAGTCATGAAAATTGAAGGCGGCCTGAAAGAGCGGGTTGAGGCTCAGATCGCGCCGGGGCTGAAGGGCTTCCACCAGCGAGTTGAAGGGGAAGTCCTGATGGGCATAAGCCTCCAGGGTGATGCGGCGCACCTGGCGCAGCAGTTGGCGCAGGGTGGGATCGCCCGGCAGCTCGAGGCGCAGCACCAGGGTGTTGATGATCATGCCGATGAGGGACTCCGCCTCGCGGCGGCGGCGATTGGCGATGCCGGTGCCCAGGCTGATGTCGTTCTGGCCCGTCAACCGCCTCAGCAGGGCGAAGAAGGCCGCCAGCATGAACATGAACAGGGTGGCGTTCTCGCGCCTCGCTGCCTGACGCAACCGCTCGGCCAGATCTGAGGGGATGCGGAAGCGCAGCATCGCGCCCCTGAAGCTCTGGGAACCGGGCCGGGGCCGGTCCAGGGGCAGGTCGAGAACCGGCTTGGCGCCGGCCACCCGCTCCTTCCAGTAATTCAGTTGCCTGCGGGCCTCTCCGCTCTTCAGCCAAGCCCGCTGCCATCGGCAGAAGTCGGCGAACTGGACGGGCAGCTTCTGCAGAGGCGAGGGCTGTCCGCGCTGGAAGGCAGTATAGAGGTCGCGCAGTTCGCGCACGAAGACGGTGAAGGACCAGCCGTCGGTGAGGAGGTGATGCTCGAGATGCACCAGGGCATGGCGTCGCGACCCCAGCTTGACCAGCGTCCAGCGCACCAGCGGCAGCTTGCCCACGTCGACAGCGCTGCGGCCCTGGCTCTTCAGGAAGTCCTCGAATCCGGCTTGGGCCTGTTCGCCGTCGCCGCTGAGATCGAGCAGAGGCAACTCGACTTGCCAGGGCGGATGCACGACCTGGCGGGGGCGCCCTTCGATGGAAGTGAAGGTGGTGCGGTAGATCTCATGGCGGCGAACGATTTCAGTCAGTGCCTTTTGCAGTGCGGCGGCCTGCAGCGGACCCCGAAAGCGGATCACCGACAGGGCCAGGTAGGCGACATTAGCCGGAGCCAGCCTCTGCAGGAAGAAGATCCCCTCCTGGGCCGCGGAAACGGGATCGTGAGGACGCCTCGGATGCGCCTCGACAGGGGGCCAAAGGGGTCCGGCGGCGGACTCGGGAGCTTGCTCCATCCAGCCCGCCAGTTGAGACACGGTTTCCCTCTCGAAGAGCACGTCCAGCGGCACTTCGCGGCCCATGACGTCACGTATGCGCGCCGCCGCCTGGCCGAGAAGCAGCGAATGTCCTCCCAGTTGAAAAAAGCTGTCATCGATCCCCACCTCAGACCGACCCAGCACCTCGCTCCAAACGGCGGCCAGGGTCTCTTCCAGGGGCGTCCGCGGCGGCCGGAAGGGCCGCTTTGAGGTTTCGGGGAAGGGCAGGGCCTCTCGGTCGAGCTTGCCGTTTGGGGTCAGCGGCAGTTCCTCGATCCACATCAGGGCCGAGGGCATCATGTAGTCGGGCAAGCGCTCGCGCAAGAGCCGGCGCAGGCGGTCGAGATCGGCTGGGGTCCCCTGCGGCACCAGATAGGCCACCAGGCACTTCTGCCTCTGCTGGCCGCTGCGCAGCAGCACCGCCGCCTGGCGCACTCCCGGCAGTTCCTGGGCAGCCGCCCTGATCTCTCCCAGCTCAATGCGTACTCCCCTCAGTTTGACCTGTTCGTCGCGCCTGCCCAGAAACTCCAGCTCGCCCTGGGGGCCCTGCCTGGCCCAGTCTCCGCTGGCATAGAGTCGCGAACCCGGCACCTCGGCCGAGGGATCGGGAAGGAAGCGCTGGGCGGTCAGTGCCGGCCGCCGCAGGTATCCGCGCGCCACTCCGGCGCCGGCGATGCAGATCTCGCCCTCGGCTCCGGGCGTGACCGGCCGTAGCGAGTCGTCCAGGAGGTCGATGCGGGTGGCGGCCACGGCCTTGCCGATGCTGGGGCGGGCGGGCCCGCCGTCGATTCGGCACACCGAAGCGTCCACGGTGCACTCGGTGGGGCCATAGAGGTTGTAGCTGGGGCATCCCCGGAGGCCGAGGAGGCGCGACCACAGGTCGGCCTGGATCGCTTCGCCGGCCACCAGCAGGGTTCCCCTCCAACCAGCGCCCGCCTCAAGGCAGCCCTGGGAAAGCCAGGCGGCCAGTTGTGTAGGCGTGCAGTCGAGGACGTCCGGCGCCGAATCGGCGAGGAAGTCGGCCAGCCGTCGGGGATCCTGGCGGGCCTCTTCGGGGAGGACGTGAAGCGTATGTCCCCGGCACAGTTGGATGAGTTGCTTGACCGAGGTGTCGAAGGCCAGCGGACCGTTGAGTCCGATGCGCAGTTGCCGGCGCGGGCCGTAGACGGCTTCCTGCAAGGCCCGCAGCAGGTTCATCACCGAACGGTGCTCGACCATGACCCCCTTGGGTGGGCCGGTGGAACCCGAGGTGCAGATGACGTAGGCCAGGTTGCGGTCGTCGGCAGGCGTTTGCGGGTTGCGAGCGGGCCAGCGTCCGGGGTCTTCTTCAAGGGTTTCCAGCCGGCAGCAAAGGTCGGACGGATAGCCGCACTTCAAAGCCCATGCTTCTCGGGTCACAAGCTTGGCCATCCCCGTTTCGCGGGCCACCGCCTGCAAGCGGGCCTTGGGCCAGGCCACGTCGAGAGGAAGATAGGCGGCTCCGGCTTTGAGAATGCCCAGTACGGCCCAGATCCAGTCGGCCGAGCGTTCCAGCAGGATGCCCACCCGGTCGTCGGGTCCTACGCCTTGAGAGCGCAAGTGATGGGCCAGGCGGTTGGCATGCCGGTTCAATTGCCGATAGCTGAGCGAGGCGCCGGCGAAAGACACAGCTATCCGGTCAGGAGTGCGGGCGGCCCGGATCTCGAAGGCCTGGTGAAGCAGAGATGGTCTTTCGTCGGACATGCTTAGCAAAAGGTGGCGCTCAGGTCGCCGGCGGCTCCGGTGGGGATCGCGGCAAGGATGTGCATCCCACCAGGCCTCCGCCATTCACGCCGTTTCCACCGCAGGTAGAGGCGGACTACCCGGCCTCAGGCCGTGCGGCGTTGGCGCTCGATCATTTCGAAATAGGCTCCACCTTTGGCCAGCAGCACCTCGGGCGAACCCATCTCGGTGATCTTGCCCTCATCCAGCACGATCACGGTGTCGGCGTAGGTGACCGTGCTGAGGCGATGGGCGATGATGAAGGTGGTGCGTTCCTTGAGCAGTTCTTTGAGAGCCGCCTGGATGGCCTGCTCGTTCTCGGTGTCGAGGTTGCTGGTGGCCTCGTCGAGGATGAGAATCTTGGGATCGGCCAAAAAGGCGCGGGCGATGCTGATGCGCTGGCGCTGTCCTCCCGACAGCTTCACGCCCCTCTCTCCGATGAGGGTGTCGTAGCCCTGGGGCAACTGATCCACGAATTCGTGCGCGTTGGCGTGGCGGGCTGCCGCGATGATGTCTTCCATGTCGGCGCTGGGGCGGGCGTAGGCGATATTGTCGCGTACGCTGCCGTCGAAGAGGAAGACGTCTTGTTGCACCATGCCCAGCAAGCCGCGGTAGCTCTTCAGCTTGATGTCCCGAAGCTCGATGCCGTTCAGGTAGATGGCGCCCTCCTGGGGATCGTAGAAGCGTGAAATCAGGTCGGTCAGGGTGCTCTTGCCGGCTCCGCTCTTGCCCACCAGGGCCACCGTCTGTCCGCGCTTGACCTCGAAGGAAACGCCGTCCACTGCCTTGCGGGTGGCCCCGGGGTAGCTGAAGCTGAGATTCTCGATCCTGAGGCTTCGCACCACCCTGGGCGCCTCCACGGCATCGGCGCGGTCAAGCTTGTCGCGCTTGATGTTGAGGATCTCGAAGATGCGGTCCATGGCGGCCAGGTAAGAGTGGAGCTGGTCATAAGATCCCACCACCTGGGAGATGGGCCCCATGATGCGGTTGGAATACATGATGATGGCCAGGATGTCGCCCACCGTGCCTTCATCGTGGATGATCAGGTAGACGCCCAGAATCACGATGATGATCTGAATGAGACCGAAGCCGATGTGCCAGAAGCTGTCGATGCCCACCTGCTTCTTGGCGGCGGCCAGCGACTGGCGGATCATGCGGTGGTAGATCTTGAGATAGGCATTGCGTTCGGCCATCTCGCGCCGGTAGATGCGCGAGACCCGTACGCCTCCGAACATCTCGGTGCTGCGGGCGCTCAGCTCGCTGCCCATCTTGCTGAGTTCCACGAAGAGAGGCCGCAGGCGCTTGGCGTAGAGGTGGGTGGCGATGCCCATGGGAACGATGATGGCCAAAGCCGCCAGAGACATCTTCCAGTTGAGGAAGAAGACCATGAACAGCGCCACCGCAGCCTGAATCAGCGAAATGCCGGGCAGCACCAGCGCCCGGTTGACGGTCTGGCTGACGGTCTGGGTGTCCTGGTTGAGCCGGGCCACGGCGCCGCCCGTCTTCATCTGGGTGAGGACGTTGAGCGGCAGATGAAGCATGTGGCGGAGCAGCCGGTAGCGGAGGCGGGCGGTGATCTTGTTGCCCAGGACGGCGGACCGGTACTGGTAGAGGTATTGGGCCAGGAAAGAGAGAAAAATCAGGACCAGCAAGAGGATTCCGGCGTAGCTGAGCCGGGTCATCTTGGCGGCCGCGTCCAGAGCCTGGTTGAGGGCGATCTCGTCGACGATGAAGTGAAAGATGTAGGGTTGGGCCAGGCTGACCCCCGCCGAGAAGGAGCAGAAAAGGAAGATCATCAGGATCGACCATTTAAAGGGCGCCAATACCTTCCAGTAGCGGTTAAACTCTTTTTTCTTCATGCGTCTCTCCTCCGGCATCGTTTCGTTTCATCATTTGGCCGATCAGCCGGCTCATTTTGTGCAGGGACGAATTCATCACCAGCTTGGGAATCGACATCTGCAAGGCGAAGCGGGACTGAATCTTCAATTGCAGCCGCAGCAGGGTGAGGGAGTCCCCTCCCAGCTCGAAAAAGTCGCTCTCGGGACCGATTTCCGCGACTCCCTCCAACACCTCGCTCCACAGGTCGAGGACCCTTTTCTCCACCTCGTCGCGGGGGCTGTAGGGACGGGCCGGGCTCTGCACGGAGGCCTCGGGAGGCGGCAGGGCGGCGTAGTGGATCTTGCCGTTGCGGGTCATGGGAATGGAGTCGACGGGCACGATGTGAGCGGGCACCATGTAAGGAGGCAGTTCGGAACCCGCGAACTGACGCAGGGCCTTGACGTCCACCTCCCCGCCCCCCAGGACGTGGACGCACAGGCGCTTCTCGCCGCTGGACCGGCGCAGCGAAACCACCGCGTCCTCTACCGAGGGATGGCGCATGAAGGCGTGGCGCACCTCCTCCAGTTCGATGCGGTAGCCCCTCACCTTGACCTGGCTGTCGGCGCGGCCCAGGAACCAGATATCGCCTTGCTGGTCGCGACAGGCCAGGTCCCCCGTCTTGAAGACCCTCACACCGCGCGCCCGGGGATGGGGACGGAAGCGCTCGGCCGTCAAGCGCGGCGAAGCGTGGTATCCGCGGGCTACGTTGACCGAGTCGATGTAGATCTCGCCGATGCCGCCCCTCAGACAGGGACGCAGCCAGGAATCGAGGATGAGAACGGCGGTGTCGTCGACTTCCCTTCCGATGGACGGGCTGGTGCCGTTGTCTCCCCGGCCCGGCTCCACCCGGCCCGCCGTCACCACGTGCGACTCGGTGGGGCCGTAGTGGTTGTAGAGCCGTCCGCCCCGCTGCATGAAGCGCCTCAGTCCCTCGTCCACCACCAGGGCTTCTCCGGCGTGAATGATGGTACGCAAAGCCGGCAGTTGCAGGCCGTTTGAATGGGCAGCCGCGAGCAGGGCTTTGAGGGCCGTGTCGGGAGCGAACAGGCATTCCACCTGCTCTCGGGCGAGCAGCCCGGAGAGGCGGATGAAGTCGCGCCGCGTCTGGCCGGGCGCCATGACCAGGGTGTTGGCTCCCATCACCGCCGTGAAGATCTCCTGAACCGAAACGTCGAATCCGGTGGAGGCGAACTGCACGATGCGCCGGCCCCGGATGGGCGTGTCGGCCTGCTGCCAGCTCATCAGGTTGGCGATTCCGCGGTGGTGCATGGCCACGCCCTTGGGCCGTCCCGTGCTTCCCGAGGTGTAGATGAGGTAGCTGAGATGGTCGGGGAGCAGCGGGCGAACCGGCCCGCGAGGCTGAGATCGCGGCCCGTCCCCATGCTGGACGGTGATGACCTTGAGTCCGGGCAGGGAGAGCAGCGCGGCGGACTC
Source organism: Acidobacteriota bacterium (assembly GCA_035471785.1). Lineage (NCBI taxonomy): Bacteria > Pseudomonadati > Acidobacteriota > Acidobacteriota bacterium. Next base: position 23,957 of record DATIPQ010000127.1, on the reverse strand, counting down.
GGCATCGCTCACCACGACCTGGGCGGCGGCGTTCTCGATCATGTAGTTGATGCGCTCGGCGGGATCGGCCGGGTCCAGCGGGAGATAGGCGCCGCCCGCCTCCACGGCGGCCAGAGCCGCCATCGTCCACTCCAGCGACTTGCCCAGAAGAACCGCAACCGGGACGTCCGGCCCCACGCCCAATCGCCCCAGGCTGGCGGCCAGCCGGTCCACGCCTTGCCACAAGCGCCTGTAGGAAACGTGACGTTCTCCGTCGACCACCGCGACGCGGTCGGCGCAGGAGGACTCGCGGGCCCTTTGCATCAACTGGCGCAGGTCGCTCCAGGCGGGTTGGCAGGGCGTCCTGGCGGAGAGGCTCCGGGCAAGCGCCTCCGGCGACTGCAAGGGATAGAGGCAGATGGCCGCCGAGGGGTCCTCCACCATCCACTGAAAGCAGCGCAGATAGCAGTCGGCGATGGCCTCGATCTGCTGCGGCTGGAAACGACGGCGGCTGTAGGAGAGGGTCAGGTCCAACTGTTCGGTCCTGGCCAGCATGCTGAAGTCGGTGAAGAGCTCGAAGTCGGTCTCTTCGTGGACGCGAGTCTCCAGAATCTTGAGGGGGGCGTCTTCGACCAGCTTCTCGTAGACGTGAAAGTTGGTGTAGTTGAAGGCCGTCTGCAGGTCGGCCTTGCCCCCCTCGGGATCGCGCATGGCGGCCAGCGGGTAGCGGCGGAAGGGCAGGATGCGCCTTTCCTCCCGGTAAGTCTGCTGCAGCCATTCCTTCCAGGTGACGTTGCGGTGCTTCATGCGCAAGGGCAGGGTGTTGAGGAAGAGTCCCAGCCCGGCCTCGCCGCCTTCCATCTCGGGACGCCCGTGCGCGATCAGTCCCGTCATGGTGTCACGGCTGTTGGTGATGAATCCCAGCACCGCCGAATGGGCCGCCAGCAGGACGCTCTTGAGTGGGACCTTGACTTCGCGGGCCAGAGACCTGAGGGCCTGGGTCAGCTCGTCGTCCAGCGGGAACCGCTTCTTGCCCACCGCCGAACCCGTCGCCGTCTCTTGCTCATTGGCGCCCACGTTGAGGGGCAGGCGCAGACGGGCGTAGTCGCTCAGGTAATCGCTCCAGAACTGGGCTTGACGGGGACTTTCCAGAGCCTCCCGCTCCAGCAGGACGTAGCGGCGAAAGACATTGTCGGCCGGCGAGTAGGCGTCCTGCGGCGGACTTCCGCCGCCCTCCCGCAGATAGCGCTGAAAGAGCTCGGTGAGCAGGCTGGCCACGCTCCACCCGTCGAGGATGGAGTGGTGCTCGGTCAGCCCCAGGTAGAAGAGTTCATCCGAGCAAACCATGATCTTGAAGCGGATCAGCGGCGCCCGCGCGTAATCGAAGTGATTGCTCTTCTCGCGCTCCATCCAGTCCTCGACCGCCTTCTCCTGCTGGGAAGCCGGCATCTGGGGCAAGCGCTCCACGGTCACCGGCGGCTCCACCCGGTCGTAGACCAGTTGCATGGGAAGGCCGTAGGCTTCCATCTCGAAGCCGGTGCGCAGGACGGGATGAGCCGACAGGAGTCCCTCCACGGCCTGGCGAAAGCGTGCTTCCTGAAAACGCCCCTCGATCTTGAAGAGGCTGACGTTGTGGTAGGGCTTGACGTCGAGGCGGCTTTCGGCGGCGTGGAAGAGCATTCCGAGCTGCAGGTGGGTGAGGGGATAGGCGTCTACCGCCTGCTCGGGAAGCGTGGGCGGGGAGCCCTTCCAGAGAGCCTCCGCCGGCAGGGCGTCTTCGGCGTCCTGCTGCTTCTGGCTGCTGACCAGACGGCTCAAGGCGCTGATGGTCGGAAACTCGAAGAGGTCCTCGATGGCGATGTCCAGCCCCAGCGACTTGAGGCGTGCGCTGACCCGCAGCGCCTTGATGGAGTCGCCGCCCAGGTTGAAGAAGTTGTCGTTGATGCCCACCGACTTGAGCGCCAGCAAATCGCTCCACACATCGGCCATCACCTCCTGCTCCCAGGTTTGAGGAGGCACGAAGCCATCGCGCTTTTGCCGATCGCGGTCAGGAGCCGCGGGCAAAGCCTTGTAGTCGATTTTGCCGTTGGGCGTGAGCGGGAACTCGTCCATGACCTCGATGAAGGAGGGCAGCATGTGTTCGGGCAGTTCCTGACGCAGGGAGTCCCACAGTTCGTCGAGCGCCAGCTCCGGGCCGGAGGGGATGATGTAGGCGGCCAGAACCTTGTCCCCGGCCTGATCTTCGACGGCCCTGACCACCGCTTCCCGTACGCCCGGCTGGCCCAGCAGGCAAAAGCGGACTTCTCCCGGTTCGATGCGGAACCCCCTGATCTTGACCTGGGTGTCGCCTCGCCCCAGGTATTCCAGCTCGCCCCCGGGCAAGGCGCGCCCCAGGTCGCCGGAGCGGTAAAGCCGCTTGCCGAGATCGCCCCCAAACGGGCTGGGCAGGAAGCGCTGGGCGGTAAGAGAGGGAGACTGGAAGTAGCCCAGGGCCACCCCCTCTCCGGCCACGTAAATCTCGCCCGCCACTTGGGCGGGTACGGGATTCATGTGGGCGTCCAGAAGGTGGACGCGCAGGTGAGGCAGGGCGGGGCCGATCAGGCTGCGGTTCTCTTCGGCGTCCTTCTCGTCCATCAGCCGATGAGTTACGTGGACGGTGGTCTCGGTGATGCCGTACATGTTGAGCAGTCGGGTGCCGGCTTCCCGCAGGGCCGGGCAGAACTCGAGCAGCGGCTGCATGTAGAGGGCCTCGCCTCCGAAGACCACCCAACGCAACGCCAGGTCGGAGGGACGGTCCTGGGTGAGCCGTCCCAGAGTCACCAGCCGCCGGAAGGCCGAAGGCGTCTGGCTGAGTACGGTGACGCCTTCGCGCCTGATGAGGCGGGCCAGCTCATCGGGGGTCCGGGCGTCCCAATGGGACACCACCACCAACCGTCCGCCGGTAAGCAGCGGTCCGAAGATCTCCCATACCGAGAAATCGAAGGCGATGGAGTGAAAGAAGGTCCAAACGCCTTGGCGCTGAAAGTCGTAGAGGCTGAAGGCGGCCTGGAAGAGACGGGTCACGTTGCCGTGGCTGACAAGCGTTCCCTTGGGCTTGCCCGAAGAGCCCGAGGTGTACATGAGATAGGCAGGCTGGTTGAGCGGGACCTGCAACCGGGGATTGGCGGCCCGGCCTTTGAAGATACGCGGCTCTTCTTCGTCGAGATCGATCACTCGCGCCTCGAGTCCCGTCAGCCGATGGGCCGAGGACTGGTCGCTGAGAATGAAACGGGCCTTCTCGCCCGTCAGCGCCACCCGCTTGGCGGGAAAGTGGGAGTCGATGGGCAGGTAGGAGGCTCCCGCTTTGAGGACGGCCAGCAGCGAGACGATCAGTGCCGGAGTGCGCTCCAGGAAGAGGGCCACCAGGTCGCCCGGCTGCAATCCCCGGTCTTGCAGATGGCGCGCCAGTTGGTTGGCCCGCCGGTTGAGGACTCCATAGCTGACCGACCGATCCCCGCATACCACTGCCACCGCGTCGGGATGGCGGGCGGCCCGGCTCTCGAAGATGCGGTGAATGGGCCGTCCCCAGTCCGCGGCGGGACCGGCCTGCCCATTCTTGAGGGCGGTGGCGCCTTCACTTCGTTGCAGCGTTCTCTCCATCAGCCTTCCTGTCCTACAGAATCTTGGTTTTTCCGCAGATGCCTCCGCCGCATCCACCGCCTGGCCACGGTGAGGCCGTGGATGACGAAGGGAGGAGTGAATTTGACCGCCACCGCCGAGGGACTGAAAAGGAAGTCCTTGACCACGGGAGGAAGGATCATCTGCGAGAGCGGCTTGCTGGGCCGCATGGAAAGGTTGTCTTTGTCGTACCAGCCGTCGTTGGACGTCAGCTCGTACTTCATCAACTCCTCCTCCGGGATCAAGGCGGTGAAGTACCAGAGCGCGAAGGACAGCCTGGAACGGTCGGGCGGGCAGTTGAGCGGTTCGGGGTTGCCGTGCAGGGCGTCGGCCGTCACGGTCGAAACCACCATGCGGTTGATGAAGGGATAGTAATAGACGCTGTTCTCGAGGTTGGTGTCGCACAGCTCCAGATAACCGCCGTACTCCTCCTTCCAGTCCTCGTTGAGGTAGAGAATGATGTTGACCCTGCGGAACAGATCGAGGTCTATGTGGCGGAAAAAATCCCGGTGGATCTTGAGAAATCCGCCCCTCTCCATCTGGTGAAATCCGGAGTTGTAGTAATGGGGGTCGAGCAGCAGGCCCTTGATCCCGGTTAACGTCTCCAGCCCCCGTATGAAGCGCGAGGAGGTGCAGATGGACAGTAAGTCAGCAGTATTCTGAGCGCCGCGGCTGAGCTCTTCCACGGAGATAATGCGCTTTTTCTTGGCGCGGTCCTTGTGCTCGAAGTCGCTCCATCCGGCGTTAGACTGAGCCTGACGAACTTCTTCGATTACCCCTCTCAAGAGGTCGGGGGGGAAAAGGTCGTCGATGCAGCAATGGGGATAGGGCTCGGCCCTTGAGTACTGCTCGCGCATTTGCTCGGTCAGTTGCTCGAACTTGTCGAGAGTGCCGTCGATCAAGGTTGGACTGCGTCTTCCGCTAGCGGTCTGAGATGGGCCGGCTGGGGGCATGTCGGCGCTCCTTTTCTTTAGTGCGACCAGGACGCGGCGCAGCGTCCGATGGGATCCGTCTGCGAGCGCGTCATCCAAAGAAGGGTCTCTTCAAGGTGTTTGAGGATCTGTCCAACGGCGGTGGAATCGAAACGGGAGGGATGGTAGACAGCCTTGATGCTCAGTTGCCTGCCCTGGGCGCCCACTACGATGGTGAGAGGATAGTTGGTCTGCTCGACCGACCTGGGGGCGTCGATTCGCAGTTCGTCCTCCAGCGCCTCGACATCGAAGCTCATGGGATAGTTTTCAAACACAAGGATCGTTTCGAACAGCCTCTCCTTCTCGGGCAGATTGGCCAATTGCTGGATTTCCACAAGGGGCAGGAAGTCGTGCTCCAGCACGCCCTGCAGGAGGCTGCTGACCTGAGCCAGGTAGTCGGCCGACGGGGTGGCGGGATTGATCCGCACCCGCATGGGCAGCGTATTGATGAAGAGTCCCACCCGCTCTTCGACCTCGGCCAGTTCGGGGGGACGTCCCGAGACGGTGATTCCGAAGGTGACATCGTCAGAGCCCGCGTAGCGTCCCAGAACCAAAGCCCAGGCCGCCTGGACCACGGCGTTGGGCGTCACCCGCCGCTGCGATGCCATGTGCAGCAGATCTTCGACGTCTTCAGACTTCAGCTCCAGCATGGCTTCGCGGTGGGCCTGGAGTTCATCCCCGCCGGGCGGACTCGGCAAGGCCAGCTCGGTGGGACCGGAAAGGCCCTCCAGAGCCTCCTGCCAGAAACTCCGCCCTTCTTGAGGCGACTTGGACAGCAGCCATTCGATGTACTCGCGGTAAGGCCGGGCCGGCTGCCGGGCCAACGGCTCTCCCCGGGACAAGACCCGGTAGCCGGCCAGAACCTCCCTGAGCACATTGCTGGTCGACCATCCGTCGACCAGGATGTGGTGGTGGGTCCAGAGGAAGAAGAATGTATCTGGCGCGCTGCGGACCAGCGTCAAGCGGTGCAGCGGAGCCCGGCTCAAATCGAGTCCCTGAAGGCGCTGCTCCCGCAGCAGGTCCTGGAGCCGCTGCTGCACGTCTACCGAGCCGCGCCAGTCCAGCTCTTCCATTGGCAGGGGCGGATCGGCGTGGACGACCTGAAGGGGCCGGGAAAGGTCCTCCCACAGGAAGGAGGTGCGCAAGGCGCTATGACGCGCCATCACCCGCTTCCAGCTCTGGCCGAAGGCCTCCCGGTCGAGCTTGCCTCTCAGCCTGACGCAGAACTGCACCAGGTAGGGACTCGACTGCGACGCCGCAAGCGAGTGGAAGAGCATTCCCGTCTGGGTGTGGGAAAGCGGATAGATGTCCCGCACGCCGGGATGCTCGGCCAGGATGGCGTCGATCTGGTGCTGCTTCAGGCCGGCCAGCGGAAAGTCGGAGGGAGTGAAAGCCGGCGCTTCCAGGCCAGTGCAGTGCCCGGCGATTTTCTCAAGATGCTCGACGATCGACTCGGCCAGACTCTCCACCGAGGCGCGGCGGTGAGCCTTGCCGGCGTAGGTGATGTTGACATTCAGGCGTCCCTGGCTGTGAAAGATCCCGACTTCAAGCAGGTGCTGGCGCGGATTGCGGGGCGAACGGTTGGCGGCGGGCGAGGAGCGCAGCCATTGAAAAGGCGACTCGGGTCCCACCGCCCGGTCGACTTCTCCCAGGTAATTGAAGACGGAGTCGGGCGGCTCCATTCCGGCGCAGCGGCGGCGCACGTCCTCGTCGGGCGACAGGTAGCGCAGCAAACCGTAGCCCAGTCCGTTGCCGGGGACCTGTCTGAGCTGCTCTTTGACCTCCTTGATGGAGCGTTCCACGTCGGCCGGACGGGTGAGAGAAAGCAGGATCGGGTAGAGCGAGGTAAACCACCCCACGGTGCGCGAAACATCGGGCCCTGCCGGGAGAGGATGGCGGCCGTGACTCTCCAGCTCCAGCGCCAGCGTTTGAGATCCGCTCCAGCGGGCGTAGGCCATGGCATAGGCGGTCAAAAGCAGGTCCAGAGTGCGGGTGCCGTAAGCCGCATTGGCGCCGCGCAGCAGTTCGCTGCGGCGGCGGTTTAAGGTGAGCGAGATGTGCTCTTCGTTCTCGACGGTGTTCAATTCCCTGCCCTGGGGATGGTCGAGGATCAGCGGAACCGCCCGGCGCCAGCGCTCCGACAGCCAATATTCCTTCTCCTGGGCCAGGTCGCCTTGGGCGCGCTTCTCCAGGTACTCCGTCATCGAGCGGTAGGACCCGGTCTTGGCGGGCAGTTGGACTGATTCCCCTGAACGGGCCTGTTGCAAAGCCGCCTGCAGATCGTCCAGCAGGATGCTCCAGGAGAGGTGATCGATGACCAGGTGATGGGCCACGAGATAGACGAGCAGCGGATCTTGCCGTCCCTGCTCGAAGACGATCACTCTCAGCAGGGGAGGCCGGCTCAGATCGAAGGAGCGCTGGGCCTCTTCGGCTTTGCTGGCCACCAGGTGCTGACGCTGCGGATCGGGCGTGGAGCTGGCGTCCACCCAGGTCAGCACCTGGGCCTGAGCCGCGGCGGCGCAGTGTTGCCGGTAGCCGTCCTCCCCCTTTTGGAAGTAGAGCCGCAGGGCGTCATGATGCTCGATGACGGCTCTCAGGGCCTGACTGAAGTGCTGCTGCGTCCAACGCCCGTCCAGGGAGAGCAGCAACGACTGATTGTAGTGGTGAGCCTCGGGCAAGTCCCATTCGAAGAAGCGGCGCTGCAGGGGGGAGAGGGGCACTTCTCCGGACATCTCCCGAGATGGCGGCTGCTGAGCCGCAACATCGGCGTCCTGAGAGGCGATGCGGGCCAGTTGGCGGATGGTGGGATGATCCTGCATGTCCTTGGGACGCAGGCGCAATCCCTGCTGGTTGGCGCGGGCCAGCACTTGAATGCTGAGAATGGAATCGCCCCCCAACTGGAAGAAGTTGTCGTCGATGCCGATCTGCTCGCGTCCCAGCACTTGCTGCCACAGGCCATGCAGGATCTTTTCCGACTCGGAGCTGGGAGCCGCCGTCGGCTTCTCGGCCTCGGCCGCCTCGGCGACGGCATCTTGCAAGGCTGGCAAGTCGACCTTGCCGTGCCGGGTGACCGGCAGCGTCCTCACGGGATGGATGGCGCCGGGGATCATGTATTGGGGCAACGTCGAGGAGAGGCTGCGGCGCACGACTTCGGGCTCCACCCGCCGGCCTTGGCGGGCCACCACAAAGGCCGCCAGAGCGGGATGGGACTCCTGGCGTTCCACCAGCGTCACGACGCAGTCTGCAACGTCGGGGTGGGAGCGGAGCGCCAAGTCGATCTCAGCCAGTTCGATGCGGTAGCCCCTGATCTTGACCTGGGAGTCGCGGCGGCCCAGGTATAGCATCTGGCCGCTGCCCAGCCAGCGTCCCACGTCCCCGCTGCGGTAGAGGCGCCCGCCTCGGCTGCCGCCCAAGGCCGCATCGGGCAGAAAGGACTGTGCGGTCAGGGCAGGGTTGGCCAAATAGCCGCGGGCCAAGCCGCGTCCGCCGATGAAAATCTCCGCTTCTCTCCAGGTTTCGGCTGCCTCTCCCCCGGGCCTGAGCAGGCGCAGGCGCGTATTGGCAAGCGGACGTCCGATGGGTAGCGGGCCTTGGACGGCTTGTCGGTGGCCCACCCGGTAAACGCTGGAACCCACCACGCACTCGGTGGGGCCGTATTCGTTGACGACGTCGGCCCGCAGGGATCGGGCCAGGGTCCACAGGTCGCGGTTCCCGATCAGGGCCTCGCCTCCCAGAATCATGCAGTCCACCCGGCAAGGCGCCTGGCGGACCTGCAAGAGGCGCCGCAAGGGACCGACGGTGGTGGGCGTCAGCTTGATGAGGCTGGCCCCTCCTAGAAGCGTTAACTGGTCGGCCAGCGACTCGACGGGCGTGTCGCTGAAGCAGGGGTAAACCGTTCCTCCCGCCGCCAAAGGGGCCAGCAGACAGGTAAGGGTGAAATCGAAGGTGAGCGGTGAATGCACCAGCGCTTTTCGTCCCGGGCCCAAGCCATAGTAAGAGGCGCTCCAGGACAGGTAGTTGGAGAGGCCTGCCTGGGTGATCATGGCTCCCTTGGGGCGTCCCGAGGTTCCCGAAGTGTAGAGGACGTAGGCCAGGTGGCCGGGTTGAAGGCGGGTCGTGGGGTTAGCCGATGAGCCCTCTTCGGCCAGGCGCTCCAGATCGATGCGGATGCGAGGCGTCGCCCCCGCGTCCAGGTCATCCGCTTCACTGGTCAGGACTACGACCGCACGGCTTTCCTCAAGCACGGCTTGCGTCCGCTTGGCGGGCCATTGCGGGTCGAGAGGAACGAAGGCCGAACCGGTCTTGAGGACGGCCAGGATAGCGACTTGGGCCTCGATCGAGGTCCCCAGATGCAGGGCCACCGTGGCCTCCGGTCCCACATCAGCCGCCTGCTCGAGCTGGCGGGCCAGGCGGTTGGCCAGTTGATTGAGACAGCGGTAGCTCAATGAACGCTGGCCGTCGGCCGCCGCGACGGTGTCGGGGGTCCGTCCTGCCTGCCTCTCGAAAAGTTCATGGAAACAGCCGCTGAAGGGGCTTTCGGGGCCTTGCGAGAGGGCGTCCAGGTCTACCCGCTCCGACGGGGACAGAGCGCTTGCCTCCAAGACCCTCGCTTGGGGCTCGTCTTCCATCAAGGCCAGCAGGGCATTGATCTGCTGGCCCAGGCGCCGCATGGAGGCACGCGAGTAGAGCGCCGCGTTGTAGTGGATTTGAGAATGGACGCCTCCGTCCCCGATCGAACACGCCAGCTTGACGTCGTAACGGTCCGACGCTGTCAGCAAAAGCTCTGGCCGCCAATGGCCGCTTTTCGACGACCGCGGCTGCCAGCGGACCTGCAGGCAGAGAGGAAAACCGGGCAGTTGCGAGGCCGGGCTGTCATCCCCGTCTCCCAGCGCCAGGTCGAACCATTCCTGCCAATCCGACAGTTCGCCCAGGTCGCGTCCCAGTTCTTCTGCGAGACGGCGGAAGGTGGTCGCCGCTTCCACACGGGCCGTCAGGGGGACGCACTTTTCGTAGGGTCCGATGGCTTCTTCCAGTTCCTGGTAGGGGCGTCCGCTGAGAGCGACTCCCAGGTAGACCTGTTGGCGGGAACCCATAAGCGACAGCCAGGCGCATCCGGCGGCCCCGAGTTGCCGGCTCAACCACTCCTCTCCCGAGGAACTCATGGCCTTGCGGGCCACTGAGGGGGGCAGAACCCAGTCCAGCGCCGCGGGCCGGAAGACGGGGCTTTCAGGGGCGGCTGACCTGTCGACGGGCAGCTCCAGCTCCCAGGGCACCGGCGCCAGGTGCCGGCGCCAGAAAGCCTCAGCCGAAGCGGCGAGTCCGTCTTGTGCCGATTCGTTGAGCCAGGCGGCCACGTCGCGATACTGGGCCACCAGCCGGTCCTCTTGCGCCGCCGGTCCCGAACGGTAGGCGGCTTGAAGCTGACGGAGGAAGTGCAGGACGCTGATGGCGTCCGCCTGCAAGGAGGGAATCCGTCCGGCCAGAAGAAAACGGTCAGCCTCGATCTCTTCGAGGATCAGCCTGATGCCTTCGGGTTGGCCGCCTTCCGCCTCGTCTTGCAGCTCGGCCAGCAGCCGGGAGACACAGTCCTGGAAGTCCTCCGCGGGTTCCACAGCGCGTCGCTCTTGGAACGCAAAGGCGCAAGCGGCCGGGGAAGCGCCTTCTAGGCTCTCCACGGGCCGGCAACTGAGGATGTCGTGACGCGCCACCACCTCCCGCGCCGCCTCTTCAAGCCGCACCGCATCTAATTCCTCGCCGATATGGCAGGCGAAGAAGCCGCAGAGCTGCAAACCGAATTTTCGGCGCAGCGTCCAAAGCCGCTTCTCGGTGGACGAGAGGGCCAGGGCCTGGCTGGGGGATACGGGATTGGTGCTCATACTCGACGGGGCGGTCAGGCGGAGGTGTTGGAGACGCGCCGGTTGCGCGACTGCAAGAAGTTACGGAGATCGCGGCGACGGCCTTCCCTGGCCACTTCCAGGTGGCGCCGCGACCTCTCGGCATCGGCGGCCGTGACCTGGTTGGCCAAGGCTTGCAATGAAGCTTCTACGTCCGCCGCTGCGTTCTGGCAAAGCTGGCGGAAGTGGGTGATCATGCGGGCTACGGCGGGCTCGTCGAAGACAGCCCCGCTGTACTCGAACTTTCCGGTCAAACCGTCGTCCCGCTCCTCAACGTTGAGCAGCAGGTCGAACTTGCCCATGCGCGGCTTGACCTCGATGAAGCTGGTTTCAATGCCCCCGATGGCGATGTCGGGAATGGAATGATGAAAGACGAACTTGGCCCTGAAGAGAGAGTCGCGCCTGCTCTCTGAGGAGCGCAGCTCACGGACCAGCGCATCGTAAGGGACATCTTTATGGGCAAAGGCTTCCTCCACGCAGTCGCGGGTGCTCTGGCAAAGCTGGCGGAAGCTGAAGTGCTCCTGGGCGGTCAGGCGAATCACCAACTGATTGACGAAGAACCCGATCAACTCGGCGTGGGCCTTGGAATCGCGGTTGGCCACGTCGGTCCCGATAGCGATGTCGCGGGAGCCGGTGTGGATGTAGAGCAGCAGGTAGTAGACGCTGGTCAGAAACATGAAGGGCGTGATCTGCAGCTCGGCACAGATCTTGGCGATACGCTCCTGCAATCCGTCCGGCAGTTCGAAATCGATCTCGCCGTCGGGTCCGGGCCCGCTCTGACTCAGCCGCGACCGCTTGAATTCGAGCGGAGGCATTCCGCCCAGCTTGCCGCGCCAGTAGGTCAGTTGGCGATCCAGTTCCTTGGCGTCCAGCCGCTCTTTTTCCTTGGCTGCGTAGTGGCGGTACTGGGTCGAGAGAGGACTCATCCGGCTGGGCAGGCCGTGGGAAAAACTGCGGAAGAAGCTGTTCAGTTCCTTGACCAGAATGCCCACCGACCAGCCGTCGATGACGATGTGGTGAGCGTCGAAAATCAGGCGGGCCCGCGTATCGTCGTACTTGACCAGAATCATGCGGATGAGCGGCCCCTTTTCCAGGTCGAAAGGACTCAGAAGCACCTCTTCCTCCAGTCGGCGGAAGGTCTCCTCGGCGGACTCCGCCGAGAGTCCTGAAAGGTCGACGTGGTCGACCGAGACGCTTTCGCTGGGAAGGACTTTCTGGACGAGCTTGCCGGAGACGTAGCCGAAGCAGGTCCTGAGCGCTTCGTGACGGTGTGCGACCGCGCACAGCCCCTGGCTGACCGCCGCCACGTTGAGGCGGCCCTCCATGTTGAGCACCTTGACGATCTTGTACTCGAGTCCGCCCTCGCTGACCTGGGAGATGTACCAAAGCCGGCGCTGGGCGTTGGAAAGCGGAATGCCTTCCGCGGGGACCTCCCGCGAGACTTCCTCGGAATCGCCTCCGGGACGCGGCAGTTGGTCGAGGTAGGCGCTCAGCTTTGAAAGCGTGCGGTGCTTGAAGATGGTGTTGAGAGGCACCTGCAGCCCCAAGGCCTGCTCGATCTCCATAATCACCTGGGTGGCCAGCAGCGAGTGTCCGCCCAGTTGAAAGAAGTTGTCGTCGGCGTTGACCTGGGGACGGTGGAGCACCTTCTTCCAGATCTCGGCCATGCGCCTTTCGGTGACGGTGGAAGGGGCGGCCACTTTGGAATGCTCGGCAGGCAAAGGCCCCCCGTCCATTTTCAGCAGGGCCTGGCGGTCGATCTTGCCGTTGGCGGTGCGGGGCAGGCGCTCCAACTCGACGAACTCGGAGGGCAGCATGTGGTCGGGCACCCGCGCCTCCAGAAAGTCCCTGACCTCTTCGGGCGAGAGCCGACCCTGGGGAACGTAGAAAAGGGCCAACGATTTCTCCGATTTGGCTTGGGAGGCGCGCCAGTCGCTCAACTTCTGGTTCAGCTTCGAGCGCTGGTCGGGGGAAAGGGACTGAATTCTGCGAAGGTATTGTTGCATGAGTGAATGTCCGGAAAGCTACTTGTAGGCTCGCACCACGGCCATCGAGTCGGCCCACCAGTTCTGGGAATCGGCGGGCGGCTCGAGTCCTTCCACAACGTTGACTCTCAGCGACGAGAAATACTGGAAGAGCGCCCGCTGGTGGCGGCGGCTGAGCGAATCGATTTCGTTGCTGTAATAGGTAAAGACGCCGCCGGCCCTGAGACAGCCGGCCGCGAAAGGAAAGAAGTGCTGGGCGAAAGTGACGTCGCTGATGACGTGGCGGCGGAACTCCTCTTCGGTCATCGGATAGGTGTCGAAGAGCACGCCGTCCACCGGGTCGAGTTCTTCGATGACGTCCTGCCACTTGGCCTGCACGATCTGGATCTGGCGGTCGGGATAACGCCGCCGCCAGATCCGGGCGGCATCGGCCACTTTGCGGTTGGCTTCGATGATGATGTGCCGCCGCACCCCTTGCTCCTGGATGTAGCCGGCGGAAAGGCCCATTCCGAAGCCGATTTCCAGCACGTCGCCATGATGCTCCGCGACAGCCGCGGCCAGTTCGCGCATCAGGGGCTTCTGCCAATCCTGCATGATCTGCTGGCCCTCGATTACCAGCTCGGAATCGTTCAAGCGGGCTTCCGAATCGCTTAAATCTCCCTGGATCTCGATCCGCTCGCCGCCGGCCACGAAGCGCCGGGTCAGCGAGTCCAGTTGGCGCAGGTCCTGAGCGCATTCTTCCAAGGTGCGGTCGATGACCCAGTTGCGCTGCGAGCCGCGGGGAGTCTTGAGGAAGTCCTCGCTTGTGAGGCGCAACGACAATTCGAAGTGGGGAAAGCGTTTGCTGATGACGGGCGTCTCGACCTGTCCGTCCTCAGGCCCAGGAGCGGGACTCGCGGGGGGGCTTTGGCGCTCCAGAGCCTCGATCTCGTCCAACGCTTGACCCAAAAAGGCCTCGGGGAGCCCTTGCACAAGGGCCATCCAGGCGGCCTGATCGTCTCCGCTTGGGCCCCCGTTGCCGGCGGGTTGGAAGCCGTTGCCCTGGCGCACTACTACGGCGCCCTCCACGATCTTGCTGTTTTCGAGCAGCACCGACTCGATCAGTCCCGGCGTCACGCGGACGCCCCTGATCTTGACTTCGTCGTCCTGGCGCTGCAGGAACTCGAAGGCGCCGTCCGGCCTGAGGCGCACCCGGTCGCCGCTGCGATAGGCCCTGCCGCCGGGAGTTTCCTCTTGCCCGCTCGGGGAAGCCGGCTGGAAGTGGAGGGCGGTCAGCCGGGGGCTCTTCAGGTATCCCTGTGCCAGCATCGGTCCCGCCAGGTAAAGCTCTCCCGAGGCCCCCGGGGGAAGCGGCAGACCCTGCCGGTCGGCGACATAGGCCCGGCGCCCCTGCAGCGAACGTCCGATGGGCGCCGAAGAGCCGGCCTCCAGGCCCTGAGGATCGCTGACTTCCTGCAAGGTGGCGGTAATGATGGCCTCGGTGGGTCCGTAGGCGTTGACCAGCCGGACTTCTTGCGCGCTCATCTGCCACCAGAGACGGGCGCTTGCCGCCAGCATGGCCTCGCCTCCGGCGATCATGCAGCGCAAAGCGCCGCCCTCGATGCGGAGTCCCGAGGCGGCGCCTACCTTGACCACCTGATTCCAGTAGGTCGTGGGCGGGTTGGCCACAGTGACCTGTTCCTGCTGCAAGAAATCGACGAACTCGCGTACGCCCCAGACCTGGTCGCCGCGGGGAAGCAAAGCCGCTCCCACCGACCAGGCCGAGAAGACCTGCTCCAGCGAAACGTCGAAGGTGAGCGCGGAAAACTGCAACACACGGTCTCCCTCGCTGAAGGAAAGGGCATCGACGAAACAACCCATGTGACGGGCCGCCGCTCCATGGGCCACCGCCACCCCCTTGCTTTCCCCGCTGCTGCCCGAGGTGAAGCAGACATAGGCCGTCATCCGGGGAGACAACGGCAGGTCCAGGTTGCCCGCCGGCTCTGAACCGGCCTGGCGGCGGACGCTCTCCGCGTCGAGAATCTCCAGCGGCAAACCTGCCAGCGCTTGGCCCCAGGAGGCAGCCTCTCCCGCAGGTGCCAGGATGTGGCTGACATCGGCGGTTTCGGCCATCTTGGCCAGGTAGGCAGCAGGGTGCTTGGGGTCCATGGGCACGTAGACGGCCCCGCACTTGAGGACGGCCAGGAGGCCCAGGTAGGCGTCCACCCCGCGCGGCAGGAGCAGGCCCACGGCGCTTTGCAGCCCCACCCCGTTGCGCCTGAGGTGGCGGGCGATCTGGTTGGCGCGGCGGTTGACCGAGCGGTAGCTGAGGTGGACTCCATCCACGATCAGCGCGGTCCGGTCGGGAACCCGCTCAGCCTGACGTTCGAAGAGCCCGCTCAGGCATCGCCCGTCCGCCGCCTGCGCGGCCTGCCGGCGCGGGGACGGGCGCTCGAGCGAGGCCTGCAAGACCGCTCCCAGCGGCTGTTGAGGCGCTTTGAGCAGGCGCGACAGCAAGTCGCAGTAATGACGGGTCATTCCTTCGATCATGGCGCCGGAATAGCGGGCGGCGTTGTATTCGATGTAGCCCCGGCACTCCTGCGGACCCTCGAAGATGGAAAGCGAGAACTCCGACTTGGCGATGGGCACGTTGACGTCCAGGAAGGAGACCTTGAGACCTCCCAGTTGCCAATCGGAGCGTGTCGTCCTCTGGTAGCCGAAGCCCACCTCACCCAGCCGGGTCATCCCTTGCTGGCGGGCGGGCGAGAGGGCTTCCACCAGTTTGTCGAAGGGATAAGCCTTATCCCCGATGGCCTCCAAGTAGGTGTCGTTGAGGACTTTTAGCGTTTCCTGGAAGCTCAGGTGCCGCAGCACGCGCAGTTTGACGACTACGAAGTTGATGAAGAATCCGATGGCGTTCTCAAGATCGGGATCGTTGCGTTCGGAATGAGGGACGCACACCAGCACGTCGTCGGCATCGGTGTAGCGCTGCAAGAGCAAATGAAAGCCCGCCAGCCACACGCAGAATGCCGAAACACCCGCTTGCCGGCTCACCCGATTGACCTCGCGGGCCACCTCGGAAGGAATCTCGAAGGGACAATAGGCGGGTTGAAAGCGCGCCTGGGAAAGGCCGTTTCGGTCGCCGGGGACTTCCGTCACCGCCATCTCCTCGCCGCTTCCCAGCCAGCGCTTCCAGTACTGCAGTGCGGCTGCGCTGCGCTCGGCCTCGAAGTTCTGCTGCTGCCAGTGGGAGTAGTCGAGGTAGTGTACCCGCAGCTCGGGCAGATCGCAGGGCAGGCCTTGCAGGAAATCCCCGTAGAGCCGATTGAATTCATCGAACAGGACCTGGCTGGAGAGAAAGTCGAAGATGATGTGGTGGAGCGCGATGAGCACCACGGTGACCCCGGGCACCACCCGCACCAGCGTGAAGTCGAAGAGCGGACCGCTGTCCAGGCGAAAAGCCGTCCTCTGCTTGCGGCTGACGATTTCGTCCAGCAGGCGGGACGGGTCGGCGAGCCCGGTCAAATCGACGCAGCCGAGTTGAGCCGCCAGCCAGGGACGCACGATCTGATGGGGCTTGCCCTCCACAACCCTGAAGCAGGTGCGCAGAGCTTCGTGGCGGTCGACGATCACTTGCAAAGCCTGAGCCGCCGCCGGAAAGGCCAGCCGGCCCTCGATCTTGAGCGCCAGGAGGACGTTGTAGACCGTGCTCTCCTGGTCCAGCATCTGGTTGAGCCAGAGGCGCCTCTGAGCGAAGGAAGCTTCTCCTTCACGCGGCCCGGGGCGCTTCTCGATGCGGTCGGTCCTGGCCAGGACCAAGCCCTGGCGTTCCAGTTCTTGGCGAAAGAGTTCTTCTTTAGTAGGTTTCATCATTCTTGGAGTTTCATACCTCGGGCTGCAGCCGGACCACCCGGCGGCCCCAAAGATCAATCGCTTCCTCGATCAGCCTCTCCTGCTCGGAGGCGTCCTGTCCCTGGATCAGTTCTCCCAAGGTCAGATGTCCGTCGGCCCGCGCCAGCATGGAGGCCATGGCCGACGAGATCTCGGCCTTGCGGTGGTCGTGGGTATTGCCCAGGCAGAATTCCAGATCCCGGTCGGCGGGATAGAGGTTGCGGAAGAGTTCTTTGAAGAAGGGTTCGCCGTTGTTGGAGGCGGCCACCGTGAGCGGCCCCCTGATGTCCCGGCGGTGGATCTGAACGAAGCTGGGCAAGCTGAGATGCAGGTTGGCGTAGCTGGCAAGCTCGGGTTGCTTCTTGCGGATGACGAAGTCGCCGATCACCAGGCCGTTGAGTCCGGTGGTGATGTAGCAGGACACGGCCTCGCGGACGGTATTGACGATGGGCTCGGCGTTGTTGTTGAAGGATGTGTTGAGAACGATGGGAATGCCGGTTCTGCGCCGGAAGGCATCGATCAGGGCCCAATACTTGGGATTGCTGTCGCGGCTGACCGTTTGGATGCGGGCGCTGCCGTTGACGTGGGTGATGGCTCCCAGCAGATCGCGGTAAGGCTCGCGCACCTTGACCACGAAGACCATGTAGGGAAAGGCCTTCTGGTGGGGCGGCAGGTCGAAGTAGACGTCGGCTTCTTCCTCCAGCACCGAGGGGGCGAAGGGCCTGAAGGCCTCCCGCTTCTTGATCATGGCGTTGATGATGTCTTTGTTCTCGGCGGGACGCGGATCGGCGATGATGCTCCGATTGCCCAAGGCGCGGGGCCCGAATTCAGAGCGCCCCTGCACCCACCCCAGGATGATCCCCTGGGAGATCAATTCGGCTGCGCTTTCGGCGATGTCGTCGGACTTCTCATACTCCAGGTAGTCGGTCCATAGATCCAGTTCGCGCTCGATGGCATCGTTGTCGCCGCAGTCCGGTCCCAGCAGGGCATGAGTCATGACGTGGCGCTTGGGGGTGCTGTTGGAGCCGTCGCAGTAGTAGCCGTGCATGGCCGCCCCCAGCGACAGCCCCCCGTCATGGGATGCGGGCTGGACGAAGGCCTCGTCGAAGAGTCCGCGGCTGAGCAGCTTGCCGTTCATGGCGCAGTTGTGGGCCACCCCCCCGGCCAGGCAGAGGCGTCTCGATCCGGTCTCCTTTTGAAAATGCTCGAGGACGTGAAAACAGAGCAGTTCCAGCGTTTCCTGAAGGGCCGCCGCTACGTCCTGGTGCGCCTGCCGTACCGGCTCGTCCTTCCTGCGGGCGGGACCCAGCTCCTGCTTGAGCAAGTCGAGCTTGGAGAGATAGATTTCGTAGTCCCCCTCCTCGCCCAGCGAGTAGAACTGCTGGAAGAGCGACCGGAAGCGGCTGGGGTCGCCATAGGGGGCCAGTCCCATGACCTTGTATTCGTCGAAGTGCTTGAAGCCCAGGTAGCCGGTGACGGCGGCATAGAAGTGGCCCAAAGACTGGGTTGTGGCATGGGCGCGTCCCTTGTAGTTGCGGATGTGGCGGAGTTCGTTTCCCTTCCCCATCCAGACGCTGCCCGACAGGCCGGCTCCCACCCCGTCCAGCGTGACCACCAGGCTCTCCTCGAATCCCGAGGGATAGAAGGCGCTGACGGCGTGCGCGTAGTGGTGGTCGATGAATTCCATGCGGCGGGTGTCGAAGGTGAAGCCGAATTCACGCCTGAGAATACGCTGAATGAACTGCCTGGCAGTCCAGTAACCGCCCAGCACTTTTTGCTTGTAGGCGATCTCCAGCGACTCGTCGATGTCCTTTTCCAGGACGTTGAAGACCACCTTGTCGAGTTGGCTGAGGTCGATTCCGGCGGCCTGCAGGCAATACCTGATGGATTCCAGAGGCAACTTGCCGGAGTGCTTGTAACGGATAAAGCGCTCTTCCTCGATGGCGGCCACGATCTCTCCGTCTTTGATCAGCGAGACGGAGGAGTCGTGGACGCCGGAGTTGGTCAGGACGACCTCGTCGACCCGGTCAAAGCTTCCCGTGATTCCCATTACGTACATGGTCAGGACTCACTCCTCGTGATTGAAAATCGGGCCATTACTCGATGCGGTTCCAGATGGAAGCGACCCGTTCGAAATCGATCCCCTTCTCCTCCCCGCTGCGTTTGAGCATCAGGGCGTGGTCGGCGATGGTGGGCTGCTGGTAGAACTGCTTGAGGGGGAGCTTGACGCCGAAGACCTTCTCGGTCCTCAGCACCACCTGGTTGGCCAGCAAGGAATCGCCGCCGATCTCGAAGAAGCTCTGGTTGACGTTGACTTGCGCCAGAGACAAGGCCTCGCTCCAGAGTCCCGCCAGCGTGCGCTCCAACTCGCTGGAGGGAGGCCGCAACCCCTGCTGGGAGGCCGCTTGGCGGCTTTCCTCGACGCTGGGCAAGCGGCTGCGGTCGAGCTTGTTGTTGGCCAGCCGCGGCAGCGCTTCGACCTGAAAGACGTCGTCGGGCAAGGTGTAGGCGGGCAGCGTTTGTCCCAGCTTGGCCTTGACCTCGCCGATGGAGGGCGGATTGCGCCTGAGTTCAGAGGCCTGGTCGGGGACGACGTAGTAAAGGGCGATGCGCTTTTGACCCGGCTTCTCCTCGCGCACTCCGGCCATGGCTTCGCGCACTGGAAAGCATTCATAGAAGACCCGCTCGATTTCCTCCGGCTCGATCCTGAATCCGCGCACCTTGAGTTGAGCGTCGCAGCGGCCCAGGAACTGAAGCTGCCCGTCGCTGTAGAAGCGCACCAGGTCGCCCGTGCGGTAGAGCAGGCTATCCTCTTGCGCCAAGGCGTGAGGATTGGGCAGGAAGCGCTCGGCGGTCAGGCGGGGGGCATTGTGGTACCCGCGGGCCAAAGCAGGCCCGGCGATGAAGAGTTCGCCGGCGGCTCCCATCGCAGACGGACGCATGCCCCGGTCGAGCACCAAAGTGGCGACGTGATCGAGGGACCCGCCGATGGAGACACCGCTTTCATTCTCCTCCAGCCGGCGTGAGGCGACGTCGGCGGCGTTGCTCCAGACGGCGGCTTCGCTGGGGCCGTACTCGTTGACCAATGGAATGCCGGGCAGACGCTCGCGGTGAGCTTGCAGCAAGTCGGCCGTCAACTCCTCGCCGGCCACGATCACCGTGTCCAATGCGCAATCGTCCGCCGAAGGCAGCTCGGGGAGCAGCACCCGGTAGAGGGAGGGGATGGCCAGAAAGTGAGTGATCTGCCGGTTGGCGATGAGCTCGGCCGCTCCTCCTACGTCGAGATGACGGTCGTCGTGCAGGACGTGGAGGGTGCCGCCGCCGCACAGCGTCCCCCAGATCCCCGCGAAAGAGCTGTCGAAAGTGAGCCGGGAGAGAAGCAGGAAGCGGCGGTAGCGGCGGGGATAGAATTCGAGCCGGGTACGGGTAGAGCGGTAAAGGGCCGCGTTGCTGATCATCACCCCCTTGGGCCGGCCCGTGGAGCCCGAGGTGAAGACGATGTAGGCCAGTTCGCCGCCGCCTGTCGGCCTGCGGAGGGGGACGGTTTTCGCGGTCGAAGCGGGGTCGGGCATGGGCACGATCCGGCAGGGCCAGCTCTCCCAGCGCGAAGCCGTCTTGCGGTCGCCGATGACGGCCACCGGATCGATCTGCTCCAGCACCTCGCGCAGGCGGGTCTCGGGCCACTGGGCGTCCAGCACCACGAAGCAGCCCTGGGCCCGGTTGACGGCCAGCATGGCGGCAATGGCCTCCGAAGTCCGCTCCAGGCAGATGCCGACGGTGCGCTCCGGACCCACGCCTTCTTCCATCAGCCTGGCGGCCAGCAGGTTGCTGCGGCGGCGCAGGGCTCCGTAGCTGATCTGATCGCCCCGGCAGTCTATGGCCAGAGCGTCCGGCCGGCGGCGGGCCTGTTTCTCGAAGAGATCGAAGACGGTTTGAGGCGGCTCCTCCAAGGGCTTGATGGAGGTCTGGAGGGCGGTAGTCTCAGCCTGTGTCACCAGCGGGCAGGCCAGGGCCCGCGACTGAGGCTGCTCGGCGATCTCGTTGAGGGCGATGCGGGCGTACTCGGCGACGTTCTGAACCTGCTGGCTGCTGAAGTGGTCGACGTGAAAGTGTATATCGAGGTAGATCTCCGCTGTCAGCGGATGAAGGCTGAAGGCCACCGTCAGGGGGATCTCGGTCTCTTCGAATCCGGCGCTGTCGATGAACTTGAGTTCTTCTGAAGTGCGGAAGTCCCTGAAGACGTGAAAGTTGGTGTAGTAGAAGATGGAATCGAAAGGCCGTTCCCAGCCCAGGTCCTTCTTGATCTTGACCATGGGATAGCGCTGGTAGGGAAAGACGGTCCGCTCTTCTTCGAAAACCCTCCCGATCAGCTCCGTCCAGTTCCAGGACTCTTCCATCTGCAGGTGGAAGGGGATGGTGTTGATGAAGAGTCCGATGGCTTTGTCGGCATCGGTGGTCTCGGGCCGCCCGTGGCTGACGACTCCGGTCACCAGGCGGGTGGATCCGGTGACCTGCGCCAGCATCCGCAGATGGGCCGACAGCAGCACGCTCTTAAGCGGCGTATGAGCCCGGCGGGCCACTTCCTTAAGGCGGGCGCTCAGTTCGGGAGTGATGGGGACATTGCGGGTGGTGATGGAAGAATGAGCGCAGTCGCGGGCCGGCTTCCCGCCTCCCCATGGACGGATGGGGTGATAAGGCGCGTCGGTCAGGCGCTCCCTCCAGAAGGCCTCGAAATCGGGGGAATGGATGGCCTGCTGCTCCAGGGCCACATATTCCCGATAGGTGGTCTCGAGGGGAAGGCGAAACGGAGGCGTCTGATCCTTGAGCAAGGCGAAGTAGTTCTTGACGATCTCGGCGATTAAAGTAGCGGCGCTCCAGCCGTCG
The DNA here is from genome assembly GCA_035471785.1 of Acidobacteriota bacterium. Lineage (NCBI taxonomy): Bacteria > Pseudomonadati > Acidobacteriota > Acidobacteriota bacterium. The sequence continues at coordinate 2,717 of DATIPQ010000127.1, read as the reverse complement.
AGAATCGAGTGGTGCTTGCTGAGGGTGAACTGCATACGTCCGCGTCCGCGGTCGTGGATGAAGAAGCGCAACAGAGGCGGACGGGTCCAGTCGAAGGCGTTGCGCGATTCCTTTTCGATGAAGTTGTCGACATAGTCGTCCTGCTCCTGCTCGGAGAGGTGGGAGATGTCGACCACCTCAAGGGGGATTTCGGCTTCGCCGTAGACCAGTTGCAGCGGCTTGGAATAGTTCACGTAGTCGTAGCAGGTGCGCAGGATGGGATGACGGCCGCTCACCAGAGCCACGGCGCGCTTGAAGGTCTCGACCTCGAGAGGACACTCGATGTGGTAGCTGTTGACGTTGTGGTAGGTCCCCGAGCCGACCCGTTGGTCGCTCTCGAAGATGGTGCCGGCCTGCAGCATGGCCAGGGGATAGGCGTCCACCACCTCGGCGGGCATCTTCTCGCGGTCTTTGGCGTCCAGCAGGGAGAAAGGAGCCGGCCTCGCGCTCATCGAGGGTTGGCGGGCCGCACCCGACTGATCCACCACTTCCGCCAGGCGGCGGATGGTCTGATGCTCGAAGAGGTCGCGGGTAGTCAGCGTCAGCCCGTGCTTCTTGGCCTCGTAGATGAACTGGATGCTCTTCATCGAGTTGCCGTCGAGAGCGAAGAAGCTGTCGTCGATTCCGATCTCCTCCACGCCCAGCACCACCTGCCACAGGGAGGCCAGCAAGTCCTCGGTGGGATTGCGGGGAGGCAGAAAGGTGTCGCGGACGCGCTGGTAGCTGTGGCGTTGGCCCAGAAGGCGCTCGTAGTCGACCTTTCCGCTCAGCGCCAGGGGCAGCCGCGGGACCAGGAAGAACTCGCCCGGAACCACCGCCTGGTGAACGCGGTCCTTGAGGAAGTCGGTCAGCGAAGACACCTCGGCATCGTCGGTTTCAGGGTCGTCGACGGCCAGGAAGGCGATCAGCGACTCTTCCTGACCGGCTTCGCGGACGCCGGCCACGGCGGCTTCGTTGACTCCCGGGTAGGCGGCCAGCGCGGCCTCGATTTCGCCCAACTCGACGCGCACTCCGCTGATCTTCTTCTGACGGTCCTTTCGGCCCACGAAGAGCAACGTTCCCCGCTCGTCGAGGCGGCGCACCCAGTCTCCGCTGGCGTACATGCGCTGTCCGGCCCGCCGCGGGTCGGGAAGAAATCTCCCGGCCGTCAGCGCCGGCGCGTCCAGGTAGCCGCGGGCCAAGCCGGGCCCGGCGATGAACAACTCGCCTTCTTCCCTCTCTTGCAGGCTGCCGGAAGAAGGTTGCAAGACACGCAAGGCGAAACCTTCAATGGCCCGTCCGATGGGCAGAGGATCGCCGGGAGCGGCACCGCCGGAGAACACCCGGGTCACGCAGCATCCCACCGTGGTCTCGGTGGGGCCGTACTCGTTGTAGATCCGGGTGGCAGCGCTGCGTTCCTCCCAGAACTTGACCTGCTGGGCCGTCAACTGCTCGCCGCCCAGGATGAGCACTCCGCAGTCCCATCGGGGTCGGCGGGACCCGACCTCTTCAGCCATCAGCCGTAAGTGAGAAGGCGTCAGCTTGAGAAGGGAAACCGGCTGGTTCCCCTCGTCGAGCAGGCGGATGACTCCCCGGAAGCCTTCGTCCTCGGGCACCATCACGATCTGCATGCCGCACAGCAAGGGACAGAAGAGCGAGGTCAGAGTGAGATCGAAGCCGATTGAACTGTGCAGCAGAGCAACGCCCCGCGGGTCGAACCGGTAGTAATCGAGGGCCCAGCGCACATAACTGTAGAAAGCCTCCTGGCTGACCGCCACGCCTTTGGGTTTGCCGGTGGAACCCGACGTGTAGATCAGGTAAGCCAAGGCCGAGGACTCGACCCGGCGGGAACCGGCCGGCGGACTCGGGGAGGGCATCTGGCCCGGCTGGATGCGCAAGACCTCGGCGCCGCAGGAATCGAAGATGCCGGCTTGGCGGGGACGGGCCATCATGGCCTTGGCCCCCGACTGCCGGACCAGGGCCTTGGCCCGTTCTTCGGGAAACTCGGGATCGAGAGGCAGGAACGCCGCTCCGCATTTCATCACCGCCAGCAGGGCCGCCGCCAGTTCGATGGAGCGCTCCATCGACACCGCCACGATCGTTTCCGGCCCGCAGCCATGTTGACGCAACCGTCCTGCATAGGCGTCCGCCAGTTGGTTGAGCCGGCGATAGCTGAAGGCGTCGTCGCCAACGCTGACGGCGCAGCGCTCGGGCCACTGAGCGAGGGCGCTTTCGAAATGGTCGATGTAGCTGCTGAAAACGGGCCTGTCGTCGACTTCGGCGACGAGGCCGGAAGCCCCGGCAGGGGCGCCGCCGGCATAAGGCGCCGCTTCCACCCTTGAAGAGGATTTAGTGCTCATGAAATCTTATGGCCAGTCGTATGTTGAATGAATGTTGCTGGGCAAAATCCCGTTCAGGTCAGCTCCACCAGTGCGGGATTCAGCGTGTAGACCAGATTCTTGAGATAGACGCGGTGGATGTTTCGGTCGGCGCTGCGGATGGCGTCGTCCTCGAAAGAGAGCTTGGCGCCGCAGTTCTCCACGTACTGAAACCAGGCCTTGATGTCGGGGCTCTGCCAGGCCTCTGCGAAGGGCAGGCCCGTCAAGTACTGGAAGCGCTTGAAGTTGATTCCGTCCTCCGTCATCAAGGCGGCGCCGAAAAGGGGGAAGAACATCTCGGGCCTCTTCAGGCTGAACGGC
>DATIPQ010000126.1 GCA_035471785.1 Acidobacteriota bacterium | reverse complement strand
CCGTCCGGACTGCAGGCGGATCTCGGCGCAACGCTTGGCAAAGGCCAGGGAGACGAAGAGAAAGACGGTCAGCGCCAGCAGCCAGTAGGAGACTTCGATTCCCGTGGCCTGACCGCCTGCCACCACCCGCAGGCCGTAGAGCACCGCCAGCACGAAGACGTCGATGAGCATCAGCTTCTTGAGCAGCAGGGAATAGAAATGGGCCACAACCAGATAGGAGGCCAGCGCCAGCAGAAAGCCCGCGGGCAGGTAGACCGACGAAACTGCCAGGACGCCCGCAGCAAGGAGGGCCGAGGCTGTCAGCGAGGCGCGGACGGAGATGCGTCCGGCGGCCAGGGGACGCTTCTTCTTGACGGGATGGTGCCGGTCGCTGCCCAAGTCGAGCACGTCGTTGACCAGGTAGACCGAGGAAGCCGCCAGGCTGAAAAGCGCAAAGGAGGCTGCCGTGGCCGCCCACAGGTCCCAGCGTCCGATCTGGTGCGACAACACCAGCGGAGCGGCCAGCAGCACGTTCTTAACCCACTGACCCGCCCGTAAAGCTGCCCACAGTCCGTCCACGCGCCTACTCTGCTATGCGCGCTTGACGGGGTCAAGTGATCGGTCCTGCAGAGCCCATTGCAGGGCCCGCATCAGGTCGTCTTGTTCCTGCGGGAAGACGGTTCGCAGATCGATCAGCAGGCGGTCGCGCTCGATTCGCACCAGGACGGGCGGCTGATGGCGCCGCAGCCGCTCCTCCACGGCCGACGGAGAGGAGGAGGTTTGCAGTGAAAGCAGTCGACTGGGCAAGCGTTGGCCGGGAGCCGATCCGCCGCCGACCAGCGATTCTCCATCCACCACTTTCCAGCGCACGTATTGGCCGGCTTTCTCGGCCAGGCGCTCGCCCAGTTCCTGGGCCCTCCGCTCCAGCTCGCCGGCCGTCAGCGAGAGCATCTGGTAGATGGGCAAGGTTTCCTGCCAGCGTCCCGTTTCGTATTCAATGAGGACGCGTTCCAGGGCCGCGTAGGTGGTCTTGTCGATGCGGCAGGCCCTCATGAGGGGATTCTTGCGCAGTCGGTTGACGAGATCCTGCCGTCCGGCCACGATGCCCGCCTGAGGTCCGCCCAGAAGCTTGTCCCCCGAGAAACACACCAGGTCGACCCCCAGGTCGATGGCCATCTGGGCCGTCGGCTCTTGCTCCAGAGCCGGATGGCCGGTGGGAAAGAGGTATCCGCTGCCGATATCTTCGGCCAGCGGGATGCCGCTTTCCTTCGACAGTTCCGCCAGCTCCTGCAACTCGGGCGCCTGGGTGAATCCCACCACCTTATAGTTGCTGGGATGGACGCGCATGATCAGGGCCGTTTCCTCGCCCATGGCCTGCCGGTAGTCGCTGATGCGGGTCTTGTTGGTGGTGCCCACTTCGCGCAAGAGGGCTCCGCTGGCCTCCATGATGGAGGGCAGGCGGAAGGATCCGCCGATTTCGATGAGTTCGCCGCGCGAGACCAGCACCTGTTTTCCGCGGGCCAGGGTATTGAGGATGAGGAAGAGGGCGGCGGCGTTGTTGTTGGTGACGCTGGCGGCCTGGCATCCCAGCAGGCGCGTCAGCCGCGCCTCGAAGTGCTGGTCGCGCTGGCCCCTGCGTCCGGTCTCCAGGTTGTACTCGAGATTGGAGTAGGAGCCGGCCAGCTTGCCCATCCATTCGGCCACGAAAGGAGCGATGGGGGCGCGTCCGACGTTGGTGTGCAGGATGACTCCCGAGGCGTTGATGACGCGGCGCAGGGAAGGCCGCAGGCGTAGACGCAGACTGCGGGCCAGGTCGTCCTCCACGCCGGCGCTGCGCTGGGCCAGTTGGCCCGCGTCCATTTCGCCGCCCAGCGCTTGGGTGCGCAGTTCCTCCACCCACTGGCGGGCGTGCTCGATCACCAGTTCCCGCGAGTACTCTTCGACCAGGGAGCGGACACCCTGGCGCTGCAGGATGCTGTCGATGGAGGGCAACTGCTGTAGAACCTGCTGTTTAATCACTATCTGCGATTATGCCACAGCGGTCCGAGATCCATAGTCTGAGGTTTTGAACCTGAACCTTGAGACAGCCGCTGCAGTCTGACGTTTCCAGCTAGTCCCTGCGGCGGCTGGTTGGGGAGGTGTGCCGGCATGACTTCTGCTGGCCATGTTCATAACGTTGTGTCATCATCGTAAAACCACGTGATTCATTTCGGGAGGCTTAGAATGAAGCGAATCTGCCTGAACTCTATCATCCTGGCGCTTGCCCTTCTAGACAGTTCTTTTCTGGCCGCGCAGAAGATGAACGTCGAGCGATTGATCAGCAAACATCGGGAAGCCGTCGGCGCTGGGGCGACGGAACGGCAAACGGCCCATGTGCAGGGGCAGGTCGGACTGCAGATCCTGGTGGGAGGGCGAGCGGCGCTGAGAGGGCCGTTCTACCTTCAGTCGCGCAAGGACGAATTTGCCTACCAGCTCGACTTCCAGATCGCCGATTACGGCAAAGAGCGCTTCGTGGGCAGCCGGGAAGACGTGGAGGTGGGCTACATGAGGCCTGGGGACCGGTCGCCTTTGGGCGATTTCCTGCACGTCCATCAATCGGTCCTGGCCGAGGGACTGTGGGGCGGGGTTTTGAGCGCCGCTTTTCCTCTCCTGGACCCTGAGGACAACCCCGGGGTCAGGTATCGAGGCTTAAAAAAGGTGGAAGGACAAAAACTGCATCGCCTCGATTACCAGGCCAAAAAGCCTCAGGGCGACCTGAGGATCCAGCTTTACTTTGACCCCGAGACTTTCCAGCACGTCAAGAGCATCTACGATTTGATCCGCCCCGCTCCCTTGGGGGCGGACGAAATCTCCTCGGCCAGGTTGACCAATACCCGTCTCAAGCTGACCGAAGAGTTCTCCGAGTTCAAAGACGAATCGGGACTGATGATGCCCCACAAGTGGGTCGTGACCTTCAACTCCGAGTCCACCGACAGGACCCTGGCCTGGGAGTGGACTCACGTCGTCCAATCCTTCGCTTACGACGTCGACATCGACGATTCGGTCTTCGAATTAGCCCCTCCGCGCTAAGGCGCGCTTACTCGTAGCGCAGAGTCTGGATGGGGTCGAGCCGGGTGGCGCGCCAAGCGGGCCGCAAGCAGGCTAACAGAGCCGCTGCCAGCAGGACGGCCGTCACCACTCCCAAAGTCAGCGGATCGCTGGGGCTGACCTGAAAGAGAAGGCTCGACATCAGCCGGGTCAACGCCAGCGCCCCCGCCAGGCCCAAGGCCAGGCCCAGCGCCGTCAGCAGCAGTCCCTCGGCCAGGACCAGACCCAGCACTTGACGGCGCCGCGCCCCCACCGCCAGGCGGATGGCGAATTCCCGAGTGCGGGCCGAGACGCCGCAGGCCAGCACGCCGTAGATTCCTACCGCCGCCAAACCCAGGGCCAGAAAGGCGAAGATTCCCAGCAGGACGGTACTGAAGCGGGTGGCGGCGGCATCCTCGGCGATGTGCTGGTTCAAGGTGCGCGAGTCCCACACCGGCAAGTTGGGATCCAGGCTGCGAACCACGTCGCGCACCGCTGCTGACAGTCGAGCCGCATCGCCGGCGCTGTGCACAACCAGGTAGTTGGAGCGGTAGCTGATTTGGCGGAAGCTCAAATAGACGCCGGGTCGGGGAGGAGCATCCAGTCCGCTGTCTTTGATGTCCGACACCACGCCGACGACTTGAGCGAACTCGCCATCGGGGAGTCCGATGGCCGGCCGGATGCGTTTGCCCAGCGGGTCTTGACCCGTCCAGAAGGCGCGGGCGGCGGACTCGTTGACCAGGGCCGCAAATGGGGCGCCGTCACGGTCTTGCCGTTGCAGGCCGCGTCCTGCCTGCAGGCGGATGCCCAGCGTCTCGAGGTAGTTTTCGTCCACCATCTGAACCCACACCGAGCGCCGTTCTTGTCCTTCTTCCTGGGAGGCGCCCTCGATGCGCAGCGAGGTGGTGTCGCAGCCGCCCTTGACGGGAAGGCAATTGCCCAGGCCCGCCGAAAGTACGCCGGGAAGGGCCGAGGCACGGTCCAGCAGGCGCTGGAAGAAATCGACGGCCTGTTGCGGCGAATAGGCCTGGGAGGGCAGGCTGATGTGCACGGCCAGCCGGTCCTCGGGGTCGAAACCCAAGGGCTGCTGATGGAGCTGTCCCAGGCTGCGCACCAGCAGCCCGGCTCCCGTCAGCAGGATCAAGGCCAAAGCCAGTTCGCCCACCACCAGCAGCGATCCCAAGGGATTGCGGCGTCCGGAAGGGGACCAGGACCCTCCCGTGCTCTTCAGTTCCGACACCAGGTCGGCGCCCGAAAAGCGCAGGGCCGGCAGGAGTCCGAAGAGCAGGGTTGCGCCCAGTGCCAGCAAGAAGTTGAAGGCCAGCACGGCGGGATCGAGTCCTACCGACTGGGCATCCAGTGCCGTGGTTCCTTCCAGGGCAGGGGGACGCAGGGCGGTCAGCAGCGAAATGCCTCCGCCGGCTACCAGCAGGGCCAGGACGGCCCCCGCCAGCGACAGGACCAGGCTTTCGGTGAGCAACTGGCGGAGCAGGCGCAAGCGTCCGGCGCCCAGCGCTTTCCTCACGCCCATTTCCCGCTGCCGTCGCGAGGACCGGGCCATCAGCAGGTGAGCCAGGTTGGCGCAGGCGATGAGCAGCACGAAGCCGACGGCTCCGCTGAGGATCAGCAGCGGCGTCCTCACCGCCGGATCGACCTGGGCCTCGGACAGCGGGGTGGCGCGTACGCGGAAGGGCTTGCCCTCGAAGACTTCCTGGAAGCGGAACTCCTCGTTGGTGCCGGCGGCCGCCGAGTCGAGGGCCGCTTGCAGGCGCTCGGTCGTCCACCCGTGGGGCACCCGGGCGATGACGTTGTGCCAGAAGGCGAAAGAGACACTCAGGCGCCGGGCGAACATCAGTCGGGGCGCCATCATCATGGGCACCCATACGTCGGCTGTGCCCGAGAGTCCGCGGAATCCTGGCGGCATCACGCCCACCACCGTCAGGGGAATCGAGTTGAGGGTCAGCGATTGTCCCGCCACGGACTGCTCGGCTCCGAAGGCCCGGGCCCGCAGTCCCTGGCTGATCAGGGCCACGGGATGGGCGCCGGGTTCCCGGTCTTCTTCATCGTTGAAGGTCCGCCCCTCGGACGCGCTCACGCCCAGCACTGAAAAGTAGCTCGCTGAGACGAACTCCGCCTCGACCTTCTGAGGCGTCTCGCCCCCGGCCAGGCTGTAGGCGCGCGTCGAGCGGGTGTAGGCGGCCACACCGGGCAGGGTCTGGCGGGCCCGGGCGCGGAAGTCGTCAAAGAGCGGATAGGAC
>DATIPQ010000125.1 GCA_035471785.1 Acidobacteriota bacterium | reverse complement strand
GTTCGGGCGTTGAGGATTCTCGGGTCGGTGCTGCGCTGGTTGGTGACTTCCTTGAGGTCGACCTTGCAGACCTCCACGACTTGGCTCAAGACCCATTCGACACTGGGCTTCCAAGCCAGGTCAGCCGACAACACGGCTGCTTGCAGCGATTCCTCGCAGACCTGCTTCTTCTCGGTGATGCGGTAGGGCCAGAGGTGGCTGATGGGCAGTCCCAAGGCCAACTGGACGCGCAAGAGGGTATCCACGTTGAAACGCATTCTGGACGATTCCAGGCACTTGAAGGTGCTTTCCGCGATGCCGCTGAGCATCGCCACCTGCCTCAAGTTCAAGCCTTGGCGGCAGCGCATGCGGCGGATCTGCTCGGCGAGGGGTTGGTTAGGCTTCTTCATCGTCGCCCCCTTCGTGCAGACGGTCGCTCATCCGCTCATGGACTTTGCTCAGCGTCCGGCTGAGGGTGTTGCTGGTCATCTCGATCACGTCCAGCTTTTCCTCGGCGTCCAACTGCGGCGTCTTGTGCAGGACGGAGTGAAGGGCCGAGGCGCACGAGCTGATGCGCTCGAACTCCTCGACCCGCATCGGAACCGTGGCCGGTTCGATGATGGGTGGATGGTTTAGACTCTTGTTGGTCATGGCTGCTCCTTTGTCGAGTAGCTGTGGCAAGGTCCCGTCAGGTGGTCCAGCATCTGGCGGGGCCGCTCGCCTGATTGATGGTTTCTCAGGAACAGCCAGCCTAGAAAGACTTGCTCAGCTAATCAAGCAGAAAACGGTGGGTTTCGGGCACCCACGCATTATGGCCCCACTACCGCTCTGCCGGACGGGTTTGACGAATCGGGCCAACGTTGTACGATAGCTGCTTTGTATCTACTTAGGGGGGAGGTCGGATTGCATGGCTTATCGGACCCAGCGGCTGGTTGAATTCCATCACACCGACTCGGCGGGCATCTGTCACTTTGCCAGCTTCTTTTTGCTCATGGAGAGCGTCGAGCACGAGTACCTTCGCTCGCTGGGGGAGAGCGTGGTGTTGCAGCGCGAGGGCCGACGAGTCAGTTTTCCGCGTCTTTCAGCTTCTTGCGACTATTTGGCTCCGGCCCATTTCGAGGACGTTCTCGAGGCCGAGCTGGTGATCGCCCGCCTGGGAACCAAGTCGATCACCTATTCCATTCATTTCAGGCGCGGAGAAGCCGTGGTGGCGCGGGGAAAAATCGCCTGCGTCTGCTGCATTTCCGAGCCCGGCCAGCCGCTACGTTCGATTCCCATACCCCCCGACATAGCTGCTAAAATAGCGTCCTCAGATGCTACATCCGATGCTGAAGCTGACGGATCTTAAGAAGAACTACGAGAGCGACGGCAATGTCGTCGAGGTGCTGCGCGGAATCGACCTGGACGTCGATCAAGGACAGGCCCTGGCCGTTGTGGGACCGTCGGGGTGCGGCAAGAGCACCCTCCTTCACATCATCGGTACGCTGGACACCCCCAGCCAAGGCCATGTCGAGATTGAGGGAAAGAATCCCTTCGCCCTCTCCGACCTGGAGCTGGCCAAGTTCCGCAACTCGGTGGTGGGCTTCGTCTTTCAGGACCATCATCTGCTCCCCCAGTTGTCGGTGTTGGAGAACGTCCTCATGCCCACCCTGGCCTTCTCCGGACGGGGAAGCCAGTTGCAGAGGGCCCATGAGTTGCTCAAGAAGGTGGGGCTGGACCAGCGCATACAGCACCGGCCCGCCCAGTTGTCGGGCGGAGAACGGCAGAGAGTGGCGGTGGCCAGGGCGCTCATCAACCGTCCCACTCTGCTGCTATGCGACGAACCCACCGGCAGCCTCGACTCCAAGAACGCCGAAGCGGTGGCGGACGTCCTCTTTGAAATGCACCGCGACCAGAAGACGGTGATGATTTGCGTCACCCACAGCCGGGACCTGGCCCAGCGCTTCCCGGCCCGTTTCCAACTGCGTGAGGGCGAGCTGGCCAAGCTGTAAAGGCGCCTGCGCCGGGGCGCCCGGAGGAGACTGCATGCTCAAAGCCTTGCTTTACTACTGGCGCACCAACCTCGCCGTGCTGCTGGGCTGCGCCGTGGCCACGGCCGTGCTGACGGGTGCGCTGGTGGTGGGAGACTCGGTCAAGGCCTCTCTGCGCTCGCTGGCCCTGGAGCGTTTGGGCGACATCGACTATGCCGTGGTGGCTCCTCACCTCTTCCGTCAGCAGCTTGCCGAAGATCTGGCCTCACAAGAGGCCTTCAGGCGAGACTTCCAGCGGGTGGCGCCGGCGCTTTTCATGGACGGGACGGCGGTCCACGCCGACAGCCAGAGCCGGGCTTCCGGGGTCAACGTCTACGGCATCGACGGGCGTTTTCAGGAGTTCTTCGGCGCTGAATGGGATTTCACCCAGCAAGAGGGGCAATTTTCACCCTCCGTGATCCTCAACGAGACTTTGGCCAGAGAACTGGACGCATCGACCGGGGACGCCGTGCTGCTGTCTTTCCAGCAACTGAGCGACATTCATCCCGAGACCCTGTTGGGAGGCAAGGACCCCGACGAGGTGGTGGAACGCATTCGCCTGCAGGTGAAGCGGATCGTGCCCGACCGGGGCCTGGGCCGCTTCGGCTTGCGGCCCAACCAGAACCTTCCCCGCAACGCTTTCGTGGCTCTCGAGGTGCTGCAAGAACGTCTCGACCAGCCGGGACGCGCCAACGCCTTGGTGCTGCAAGCCAGCCCAGGCCAGGCCCGGCAGCAGCCAGGCGGCGGCGAAGAAGCCGGCGGTCCTCCTGACTTCACCGCCCTGGCCGGAGCCTTGGACTCGGCCGCGCGACTGGAAGACTACGGCCTCAAGCTGACCCGCCACGACCGCTACGCTTCCTTGGAGTCGCGTCAGTTCGTCCTCAGCCGCCGCCTTTCCGATGCCGCTGTCGGAGCAGCCCAGGAAGTGGGTCTGCAAACCCAGCCCATCCTCAGCTACCTGGCCAACAAGATCGAGGTGGACGGCCGTATGCTGCCTTATTCGACCGTAACCGCCATCGACGCCGGGCACGCCGCCTATCAAGCCGAACGCGGTCCCTTCGGACGCTGGACCACGGTGGACTGGAAACATGCCAAGCCGCTGGAAGCGGGCCACATCTACCTCAACACCTGGGCGGCCGAGGATCTGGGAGCGTCAGTGGGCGACGAGGTGCGGCTGACCTATTATCAAGTGGGTCAGGGCGACCAACTCAGCGAGGAGACGGTGACCTTGACCTTGGCGGGCATCCTGCGCATCTCGGAGTTGGCGGCCGACCGCAACCTGGTAGCCGAGTATCCGGGCATCGCCGACGCCGACAACATGGCGGAGTGGAATCCCACCTTTCCCGTCGACCTGAGCTTGATCCGGGAGAAGGACGAAGAATACTGGGACCGCTACCGTTCCTTGCCCAAGGCCTTCCTTTCGCTGGCTCAGGGACAGCGGCTGTGGACGACCCGCTTCGGCGACCTGACTGCCGTACGGGTGGCCCTGCCGCCCGAGGAGTGGTCGGAAACGCCTCCAGACGTCCAAAGTGGGGCCGGCGAATCGCCGGCTGACGGCTTGCAAGGCCAGGAAGACGGGTCCGACTGGCCCGCCTTGCGAGCCTATCGGCAAGCCTTAACCGAGCGCCTGAATCCCGAGTCCTTCGGATTCAGCATCCAGCCCGTCCGCCACACTGCCCTGCAAGCCTCCTCCGGAGCCACCGATTTCGGGCAGCTCTTCCTGGGCTTCAGCTTCTTCCTGATCATCTCCTCGGCCCTGCTGGTGGGCCTGCTCTTCCGTCTGGGAGCCGAGCAGCGGGCGCCCGAAGTGGGGACGCTGCTGGCCGTGGGCTACACGCCCGGAAAAGTGCAGCAGCGGTTCCTGGCCGAGGGACTGGTGCTGGCCGTGCTGGGCGGCTTCTTGGGTTTGGCCGGAGCGCTGGGCTACGCCTGGCTCATGCTGGCCGGACTGCGTACCTGGTGGGTGGAAGCCATCGGTTCGCCCTTTCTCAATCTGCATGTCGGCTATCTCAGCCTGGGGATCGGGTTCGCCGTTTCGCTGCTGGTGGTGGTCTTGAGCATTTGGCAGGCCGTGCGCCGCATGTCCAAGCTTCCGGCTCCGGCGCTTTTGCGGGGTGTCACCTCCATCCACAAGCAAAAGGGTCCCAGCCTCTCGGCCAAGCTGACGGCCGCCATCTTCCTGCTCTTGGCAGTGCTTTTGTTGGCGGCTTCCTTTTTCGCCCAAGGCATGGCCGCCACCGGCATGTTTTTCGGGGTGGGCGCCTGCCTGCTGATTTCGGGACTGGGGTTTTTCGCCATCTGGTGCCGCACCACCTACCGCAGCACCGTACTGGGAGGCGGCGCCTCCCAGAAGATCGCCCTGCCGCTGGCCCTGCGCAACACCTCGCGGGCGCCGGGACGCAGCTTGCTCAGCGCCTCGCTGGTTGCGGTGGCCTGCTTCATGATCGTGGCGGTGGGGGCCTTCCACCAGGATTTCGGGGAAGAGGTGCTGGAGATGGATTCCGGGGCCGGAGGCTTTCCTCTACTGGCTCGCTCCGACGTACCCATCCATCGCAACCTCAACGACCAAGAGGCGCTCTTCGATCTGGGATTCGCCGATCCCCAGCTCGACCTGATGGAGGAGGCCACGGTTTACGCCTTTCGCCTGCGTCCGGGCGAGGACGCCTCCTGCCTCAATCTCTACAAGCCTCAACGCCCCCGCCTGCTGGGGGTTCCCGACAGCCTCATCCGGCGGGGAGGCTTCAGCTTTCAGGCAACGGCGGAGAGTGACGGGAGTTCTCCCGAAAATCCCTGGACGCTGCTGGAGCAGGACCTGGGCGATGACGTGGTGCCGGCCTTCGCCGACGCCAACTCGGCCACCTGGATCCTCAAAGTCCCCCTGGGCGGCGAGATTCCGCTACAGGATGAGGAAGGCAACAGCATCCGCCTCAAGATCGTAGGGCTGCTGCAGACCAGCATCTTCCAGTCCGAACTGCTCATCTCCGAGGAGCACTTCCTGCAGCGCTTTCCCTCCCGCGACGGACACCAATATTTCCTCATCGAGGCCCCCTCTGAAGGGACGGAGGACATCTCACAGGCCATGGAATCGGCCTTGGCTCCTTACGGATTCGACGCCACCACCAGCCGCCAGAAGCTGGCCGATTTCCACGCGGTGCAGAACACCTACCTGTCGACCTTCCAGACCCTGGGCGGACTGGGCCTGCTGCTGGGAACCATCGGACTGGCCGTCATCTTGACCCGCAACGTGTTGGAGCGCCGCAAGGAGTTGGCCACGCTGCGGGCCTTCGGCTTCCGTCCCGGCTTTCTGGGCAGGGTCATCTTCAATGAGACGGCTTTCCTGCTGGTGCTGGGACTGGGACTGGGGACGCTTTCAGCGCTGCTGGCGGTGGCGCCTCAAGCCATCACCCACGCCCACTCCATACCCTGGATAAGCCTGCTCATGACCCTGGCGGCCATTTTCGCGGTGGGCCTGCTGGCCAGCACCGCCGCCGTCCGCCAGGCTCTCAAAACACCTCTACTGCCCGCCCTCAAAGAGGACCGCTAAGCGAAGCTGTCGCTTCGCAACTTCCAACTTCCAATAACCGACTTCCAAACTGGAGCCGCGCCGTCGCTATGGCCGCCGGTCACAAATCCTGAGCCAGGGCCCTCCGTTTCCCGTCCCTGCAAGCCCCTCCTTCGCCAAAGGCTATGGAGGGCAGGGCAAGGCTTCGGAGGGCAGGCAGCGACTTTGTTGAAAGTCAAGTCCGGGCTCCCTGAAAGGGAGCGATTCGCCAGCCCAGGGTCAGCCCCGACGAGCGCAAGCGAGACGGTGGCGCCACCCTGGGTTTCAGACAGCCAAGGTCCGAACGCTGAAAAGCGTGGAATAACGCAACAGGGTGGCTGGAAACTTCTGACGAACTGCACTACGGCATCTGGAAGATGCTGAGGTCGGGACGCACGGCGACCACCATGCTCTCCACGCCGGTGATGCACTCGTCGAACTGACTCATCAGCTCCATGGTGCCCTCCTCCCCGTAGGCTTCCTGCAGGTAGCCCATCATCTCCATGTTGCGGGGCTTCATTTCAGCCCAGTTCTGCTTGGGCAGCACCAGAACGGCGCTTCCTCCGCCGGCCCCTTGGCCGATCATGGTGGTGGCCCACTCGTAGGGCCCCATGCGGCCTTCAAAGGCACTGTGGGCCTTAGCCACGGTTTCCCAGAACTGGCGCGCTTTGCCCGGCTTCAAGTGGAAGGCCTCCACCATGACGAGTCTGGGTATCAGGTCTTCGGGCCAGTTGGAGACGGCACGGTTGGCGGCGGTGATGGAGCTGTTCACCGATTCGATGAAGGGTCCCACCGTGGTGTTGAAATGGGCTGTGCCCTTGTCGCGGAACTCATAATTGTCCAGGTCGGCCCAGGCCATCTCCGCACTGCGGATGATGTAGTCGCCATGGTCTGCGCCGGTCACCACCTGCATCACATACCATTGCCAGGGATCTCCCTGCTCTTTGCGCCAGTTGGCATGGGCCTTGAGCGCGGTTTCGAACTGCTGGTGCATTCCAGCCTTGGGCGTGATCTGGAAGTGCATGGCCACCTGGTCGCCCATCATTCCCTGAGCGGCCAGACCGGCACAGAGGGTGAGCGCGACGAGCACTCCTGTGAGACACTTAAACAACTTCATGACTTCTCCCTTTTGTTGAGGACATCGCTTCGGCATTGCGCTCCCTAGCGTAGCGAGCTTCTGCGGCGCGAGTCGAATGAGTAGGAAAACGATCTACTTGCCTAGAGTGCCTCAAATCAAGCTTTCACGCAAGAGGCTTATGTATATCCAATTTCAATCCACACGATTGCTCAAAAGATTTTGGCGATGCACTGGTGGAGATCAATCCACAAACCGCTGGAAGACCTTCACCGTGTTTTCGGCCATGGTGCGGTCCGAGTAGGATTGGTGAACGGCCAGGCGCCCTTGGCGGGCCATCACCTCCCGCCGCGCCGGGTCGCGGTAGAGGGTCTCCAGCCCCTCGGCGATGGACTCGGGGTCGTTGGGCTCGACCAGCAAGCCGCCGCGGGTGGCTTCGATCAGTTCCGGCAAAGAGCCGTGGCGGGGCAGCACCAGGGGGACGCCGTTAGCCAGGGCCTCCAGCGCGAACAGTCCCTTGGGCTCGCGGTAGACGGTGGGGACGCAGAGCACGTCGAGTCCGCTCAGGAACTCGATCTTCTGGCTGCGGTCGACTTCTCCCGCGTAGTCCCAGCGTTGGGAAAGTCCCCAGGTCTCGAGCTTCTGCTCGACTTCCTGCAAGTAGGGCCTGTCTTTCTCGCCCAGCCATCCCGCCGCCCGCAGGCGGACGCGCTGCCGGCCCAGCTTGCCGGCCAGGATGCGGAAGGAATCGGCCAGCAGGTGCAGCCCCTTTTCGGGGCAGATGCGGGCCAGAAAGCCGATGGTGTAGGGGTCGTCCTGGCTGCCTCCCGGACCGATGTGCTCCCCATGTCCTTGCAGCTTGATGCCCAGGGGCACGATGTGGACGCGGTCGCGGGGAGCGTGCAGGTATTCGGCCATGTAGTCGGCGTAGTACTCGCTGGTGGCTATGAATCCGTCCACGTCTTTGGAGCGCCGGTAGAGTTCCTTCATCACTTCGGACTTGTAAGGTTCGATAAGGTCGTCGATGAAGATGTCCTCGCCCTGCAGTTCGCACAGCACCGGGACGCCGCATTCCGCCCGCAGTTGGCGGGCCATTCCCAGCAGCATGGAGTTGGTGAGGACGATGATGTCGGGACGGTACTCGTCGCGCAGCCACCCGGTCAGCTCGTCGAGTTCCCGCT
This sequence comes from Acidobacteriota bacterium, assembly GCA_035471785.1. Lineage (NCBI taxonomy): Bacteria > Pseudomonadati > Acidobacteriota > Acidobacteriota bacterium. The sequence continues at coordinate 11,411 of DATIPQ010000125.1, read as the reverse complement.
TCAGGTGTCCCGCCTCGCCCTGAAGCATGTCGGCCGTCAGTCCGCCCAGGTCATGAGCGTCGGTGGAGGAGGCCAACTTCGACACGTACTTCAGAAGCTTGGGGCTGTTGAGCCAGCGCTCCAGAAAGCGCGGCATGTGGCGGAAGAGAGAGGACTTGTGCTGCAGATAGATGTTGATGCCGCCGAAGAAGATCTTGTCCATGGCCACCGAGTCCTCGTCGGTGCGCATGGGCGTATAGGTGGGGATCAGGGCCACGTCGTGACCCAGTTCCATCAGGGCCGAAGCCAGCGTGTTGTCGTGAATGCAGCTCCCGCAGTACATGCCTGCCGAGCCGGCTGAAACGTAGGCAATCTTCATGTCGCTCAAAAGAACCGTTGCAAGACCTCGTCCCGAGGAGCGGGCGTGGCCAGCGATACCGTCCACAAGGCCAGACAAGAGGCCGCGAAGACGACGGTCACGGGCATCAGTCCGCTGTCCAATACGGTGTAGGACGGGTCGCGCCATCCCTGCAGGAAGAAATAGCTCCACAGCAGCACCGTGACGATCACCGAGGCCAGCACTCCGGCCTTGCTGGAACGCTTCCAGAAGAGGGCCGCCAGCACGATGGGGAAGAGGGAGGCGAAGCCGGTAAAACACCAGATCCCCAGGTTGAAGATGGAGCGGTTGGAGACCAGAAAAATGAGGAAAGTCATTCCCAGGATAGCGGCCACAAAGACGCGCGCCAGGAAGATCTGGCGCTTCTCGCTCATCTGCTCTCCAAAGGCGTAGTGGCGCACGATGTCCTGGGTGAACATGGTGCTCAGGCACAAGACCTGGGAGTCGAGAGAGGACATGATGGCGGCCACCACTCCCGCCGCCAGCAGTCCGGCCAGCAACTCGGGCGAGTGGAGGCGGATCATGCGTACCAGAATGGAGTTGGCCTCGGGTCCCTGCAGCCCCGGGAAGTCGGCGGCGCCGTAGAGTCCGATCAGCACCGAGCAGATCCAGACGATGCCCACGCAAATCGGGTAGCCGATCACCGAAGTGCGGAAGGTCTCGGCCTTGCGGGCCGTCAGCCAATGGATGAAGAGGTGAGGAAACATTCCGGCCGAGACTGGAATGAGCACGTAGGAAATCATCTTCAACGGCTGCACGCGGCCTTCCCGCACCAGCAGGTCGGGACGGACTTCAGCCACCCGCTCGATGCCCTCGGTGATGCCGCCCAGCTTGTAGGCGATCCAAACGAAGGCCAGAGCCGCCAGCGACATGAAGACCAGGGTCTGAAAGGTGTTGACCCAGGCCGTCCCGCGCATGCCGCCGTAAACCACGTAGGTCATGACCACCAGACAGATGACCAGCGCCCCCAGCCATTCGGGGACGGCTCCCTGACTGATCTGCTCGATGGCGATGCCGCCTCCCATGACCCCGATGAGCAGGTAGGGGATCACGAAGGCTACCAGCACGACGAAGAGCACCAGTCCCAGCAGGCTCGAATCCCAGCGGTCGCGGAAGAACTGGACCGGCGTCAGGTAGCCGTAACGCTTGCCCAGGGCCCAGATGCGGGTGCCCACGAAGAAAAAGATGACCGGCACCACCAGGGCCGACGAGGAAGCCAGCAGCCCGAAGACGCCCACTCCCACGCTGTAAGCTTGAGCTGAAGCCCCCAGCAGGGTGAAGGAGGTCATGTGGGTGCCGAAGAGCGACATCAGCAGCACGAAGGGCCCGATGGTGCGGGTGGCCACGAAGTAGTCTTCGCCCGTCCCCCGAAAGAGGCGGTGGGAAAGCGTCCCCACGGCCAGCACGCTGAGCATGTAAATGCTGATGATGGCGATGATCACGAGCGCCTCTCCTCCTCATCCAGCCCCTCAGGCCAGGCCTGCCGCACCAGCAGCCACATGACTCCCGAAACCGCCAGACAGAAAAGCAAGTGATAGCTGAGGGCGATGGGCAACCCCAGCAAGAAAAAAGAGTCGTCCCACCACCAGAAGTCGTTGTGTGCAAGGTAGAGCAGAGGCAGCAGCAGATAGAGTCCCCGTCGCATGTTCCTCCCCAAAGTCTAAGCAGACGCAAGACTACGCGTCCCGGTTCCGACAAGCAAGGCTGATTGGCGGGGGAAAACGGCCTCACGGCCAAATCGATTGAGGGGAGGGTTCTTGACACCCGATAGTGTATACATTGTATACTCTTGTTCCGTGAGCACATTTATCGGCGAATTCGAGCAGATGGTTTTGTTGGCCATCATGCAGTTGCGTGAAGAGGCCTATGCCATCACCGTCCGCGAACTGCTGGAAGAGCGGGTGGAGCGGTCGGTCTCGCGCGGGGCCCTTTACCGGACTTTGGACCGCCTTCAAGAGAAGAGCCTGTTGCGCTATCAGGTGGACGCTCCCACTGCCGAGCGGGGAGGGCATGCGCGGCGCTGCTTCCAGGTGACGCCCGAGGGCGTCGCGGCCCTGAAGGAGTCGCGGGCCGCCCTGCTGACGCTTTGGGACGGCCTGGAAGAGGAACTGAGCCGCTCTTGATCATCCCTGACCGCTCCGTGTCGCCGAAAGGGAACGATGTTTGAAGTCTTCAAAAGCGCCGTGGGCCGTTGGAAGCGGCGGGAGTCGCGCCGGAAATCGCCTCCGATGTGGACGGAGCGTCTGCTGCGCTGGTCCCTTCCGGCGGGGACGCTGCGCGAAAGCGTGGTGGGAGACTTGCGCGAAGAGCTCCTGCTGGGAGGTCTGAGATCGCGCATGGCCTACCGCCGCGAGGCGCTTTCGATTTCCTTTCGATATTGGGGTGCTCGCCTCCGAAAATCCCTCGCCAGGGGAGCCCGCGGCGGACGTCCGCAGCGCGGAAGAGGAGGATCGATGAACCGCTTGTTGCTAGACCTGCGCCATGCCCTGCGCGCCCTCGGCAAACGTCCCGGATTTTCGCTGGTGGCGATCGCCCTTCTGGCGCTGGGACTGGGCGCCACCACCGCCATTTTCAGCGTCGTCGACAAGGCGCTTTTGCGTCCGCTGCCGGTGCAGCAGCCCGACCAGTTGATCAAAGTTTACACCACCTGCCGGCGGGGATTCCTGCGCTGCTCGTCTTCTTATCCCGACTTTCTCGACTACCGCGACCGCACCCGCTCGATCGCCGACATGTCCGGCTACAGTTGGCTTCCGGCCAGCGTGGGCGAGGAGGGAAGGCAAGCCGCCCTGGCCACGGTCATGGCCGCAACCGGCAACTACTTCGAGCTGCTCGGATTGAGGCCCGCCTACGGACGCCTGCTGCAGCCCCGCGACCATGAGGAAGCCCTGACGGTGGCCGTGCTCAGCTATGACTTCTGGCGTGGCCGCTACGGCGGCGACGAGTCGGTCATCGGACGCGACATCCGCCTCAACGGCACGCCCTTCAGCGTGGTGGGCGTGGCTCCGCCCGGTTTTCGCGGCATCGACCTGGGGTCGGACACCGACATTTTTCTGCCCATGCGTTCGGCCGCGCGTCTGGGCGTGGGGGCCATCTCGCAACCTGACATTTGGGAGACTCGCGGCGCCCGCTGGATCAGCGGACTCGTCGGACGCCTGGCGCCCGGTTCCTCGCTGCCAGAGGCCCGCCAGGAACTGCTGGCCCTCTCCGAGGCGCTGCGTCAAGAGGACCCCGAGGCACGCGGTCCGCGCTCGGTGACGGTCGACGATTCCTCGGGCTATGCCTTGCCTTCCAGCGCCCGAGAAGACCTGTCCAGTTTCGTGCTGCTGCTCCTGGCGGTGGTGGCCATGACACTCTTGCTGGCCTGCGCCAGCCTGGCCAACCTGTTGTTGGCCCGAGCCTCCTCGCGGAGGCGTGAAACGGGACTGCGCCTGTGCCTGGGCGCCGGGCGAGGACGAATCATCCGCCAACTGCTGACCGAGAGCCTGCTGCTCTCGCTGGCCGGAGCGCTGGCCGGCCTGCTGGTGGCCGTCGCACTGCTGCGGGCGCTGGGCGGATACCAGTTGCCAGGAAACATACCCATCAGCGATTTGGCCATCGAGCTGGACTGGCAGCTCTTCGCTTTCGCCGCCGCGTTGGCCCTGTTGACGGGACTGCTCTTCGGACTCATCCCCGCCCTGCAGAGCGTGCGCCTCAATCCCGTGGACGCCATCCGCGGCGACGGGCGCTGCCTCGAGGCCGGGGCCAGTCCGCTGCTGCGCAAGGCCCTGCTGTCTTTGCAGGTGGGGATGTGCCTGGTGCTGATGATCGGTGCCGGCATCTTCCTGGGCACCGTCTACCGGGGACTGGGCGTGGAACTGGGCTTCCCCTCCCGGGGACTGGCCCTTTCCCGCTTCAACCTGACCCTGCTCGACTACCAGCCCCAGCAGGCCATGGACTTCGTAGGGCGCCTGCAGGCGGGTGTCGAAGGGCTGCCCCAGGTGGAATCGGCGGCCGTGGCCACCCGCGTTCCCTTGCAGGTGGGAGGGGCGCGCGGGACCTTTGTGGAGGTGCCGGGCTACACGCCGGCGCCCGACGAGGAACTGCGGGTCGAATACCTCTTCGTGACCCCCGGTTATTTCCAGACTCTGGGGCTGCCGCTGCTGGAGGGACGTTCCTTCAGCAACGCCGACCGCGAAGGCGCGCCTCAGGTCGTGATCATCAACCAATCCATGGCCAAGCGCTACTGGGAGGCCAGTCCGCTGGGACGCAACCTCATCTTGCCGGGAGGGGAGAGCGCCGAGGTGGTGGGCGTAGCGCGTTCAACCACCTGGAGGGGGCTGGAGGATCAGCCCGTCAACTTCGTCTATCTGCCTCTTTTGCAGAGCCCCAGCTTTTCCACCTCGTTCCTGACCCTGATGGCCAGGGCCAGGGACGGTGACGCCCAGGCGCTGCTTCCCCTCTTGCGCCAGCAGTTCCGCGGACTCGATCCGCAGTTGGCCTTGAGCAGCGAGCAGACCATGCAGGAACAGATGCGGGCCGTCCTCATGCCCCAGCGCATGGGAGCCTTTTTGCTCAGCGCGCTGGGATCGATCTCGGTGCTGCTGGCGCTGGTAGGCGTCTACGGCATCGTCAGCTTCATCGTCTCTCAGCGCCGCCGCGACATCGGCGTCCACCTGGCGCTGGGCGCTTCGCGGGGGCGCATTCTGCGCATGATGATGTCGACCGTGCTGCCCCCGGTTGGGCTGGGATTGGCGGCCGGACTGGCTGCGGCGCTGGCCTTGGGAGGCAGCCTGGAGTCCTTCGTCTTCCGCATGAGTCCTTACGATCCGGCCACGCTGGCAGCCTGCCTGGCCGGATTGGCGTTGGTGGCCGCCCTGTCGGCCTGGTGGCCGGCTCGCCGCGCCACCCGCCTCGACCCCATGCGCGTCCTCAGCGCCGACTAGGGCAGTGCGTCAGAAGTTTTGAGCCACCCTGTGGCGTTATTCCACGCTTTCAGCGTTCGGACCTTTGCCGTCTGAAACCCAGGGTGGCGCCGCCGTCTCGCTTGCGCTCGCCGGGGCTGACCCTGGGCTAGCGAATCTGTCCCTGTCAGGGACACAAGCGGAGGGCCCTGGCTCGGAATTGATGACCGGCAGCAATAGGGAGCGGCATTCAGCGCCTGCGTGGAAAGTCAAGTCCGGGCTCCCTGAAGGCGAACCATTCGCTGGCCCTCTCCCTGGCCAAGGCTTCGGAGGGCAGCTAGCGAGTGTGTCAAAACACAAGCTCCCTGAAGGGCAGCCAGCGACTGTGTAGAAGGACAGGCTCCCTGAAAGGGAGCGATTCGCTAGCCCAGGGTAAAGCCCGCGGCAAGCGAAGCGCCGCAAGGGCGGCACCCTGGGTAGTTGAAATAGATGAAAATTAACCCTGAAAGGGTGGAATAGCGCCGCCCTTTGGCGATATTCTTTAAAGACTTAGATGCCAACTCAACATCTGCCGCCGCGCCAGACAGAACGCCTCCTGGGCCGCTGCCTCCCCCAGGGCATGGCCCGCGAAAGCATCATCGGCGACCTGCGCGAGGAATACGCCAATTGGCGCCGCCTTTCGCCGCGGCTGGCCAAGTGGCGCTACCGCCGGGAGGCCCTGCGCATCGCCTCAGGCTACCTGGCCAAACGCCTCACCGATTGGAACCTTCGAGGACACCTCATGACCAACTGGACCCAAGACCTCCGTTACGCTATCCGAACCCTGCGTCGCAGCCCCGCCTTCACGGTCGTGGCCGTGATCACGCTGGCTCTGGGGATCGGCGCCACTACCGCCATCTTCAGCCTCGTCGATCACGCCCTTGTGCGCTCCATGCCGGTGCAGGACCCCGAGACCCTGGTCCACCTGCACACCACTTGCCGGCGCAGCGCCGAGACCCGCTGCTCCAGTTCCTATCCCGATTTCCTCGACTTCCGCCGGCGCAGCCGCAGTCTCCAGGACCTGGCGGGATACAGTTGGTTCACCGCCTCTCTCAGCAGCGACCGGCAGGGGGCTTCTCTGATCCCTCAACTGGTCACCGTCCAACTCGCCACCGGCAACTACTTTCAACTGCTGGGGCTCACCCCCCACAGCGGACGCCTCCTCCAGCCTCAGGACGGAAGCGGCGCCCAGGCCGATCAGGTAGCCGTCCTCACCCATGACTTCTGGCGCAACCGCCTGGGTGCCTCCCAGCACGCGGTCGGACGCACCCTGCGCCTCAACGGCATGGCCTTCACGGTGGTGGGCGTGGCCCCGCCCGGATTCCGCGGCGTCGAGTTGGGCTCCGACGCCGACCTGTGGGTTCCGCTGGGAGCCGCCTCCCAACTGGGCGGACGTCCAGGACAGGAACGCAGCGGCGATTTCGACGGCCCTTTCCGCGAGGTCTTCCAGCGGCGCGGCACCCGCTGGATCGATTCCCTGGTGGGACGCCTGGCGCCCGGCGCCAGTGTCGAGCAGGCCCGCCGCGAACTGCAAGGCATCGCCGGGCAACTGCGGGGCGAATTCGCCCGGGACTGGGGAGAGCGCAGCATCATCCTCGACCAGGCGTCCACCTTCAGCCTGCCCCGCTTCAGCCGCGACAACCTGCTCGATTTCCTATGGATTCTGGGAGCCGCCGTGCTGGTCAACTTGTTGCTGACCTGCGCCAACCTGGCCAACCTGATGCTGGCCCGGGCCGCCGCCCGCAGCCGCGAAACCGGCATCCGCCTGTGCCTGGGCGCGGGACGTGTGCGCCTCATGCGCCAGCTTATGACCGAAAGCCTGCTGCTGGCCCTGCTGGGAGCCGTCCTGGGACTGGCGGTTTCCAACTGGACCCTGCAATTGCTCTCCGGCTATTCCCTCCCCGGCGTCATCAGCATCGGGGAACTCTCTCCGGGGCTCGACTTGCGCCTGTTCGCCTTCGCCGCGGCGTTGGCCCTGGCCTCCACCGTACTCTTCGGACTGGTCCCTGCCCTGCAATCCATGCGTCAGGACCCGGCCTCGGTGACCCGCTCCCATCGCGGAAGCGCTTCAGAGGGGGCCTCCCCCCGCCTGCGCCAAATCCTTCTGGCCGCTCAGGTCGGACTCTGCCTGGTTCTCATGGTAGGCGCGGCCCTTTTCCTCACCACCCTGCGCCACGGTTTCAGCGCTGATCTCGGATTCGACAAAGAAAACCTGGCAGCCAGCGGATTCAACCTCAACCTGCTGCAATATCAGCCGGCTCAAGCCCGCGCCTTGACCGAGCGCCTGCTGGAGGAAAGCCGCCGCCATCCCGGCATCCGCTCCTCCGCCGTGGCCACCGACGCACCCTTCCAGCCGGGAGGCTCCACGGGACGGTTCGTGCAAGTCGACGGTTACCAGCCGGCTGCCGACGAACGCCTGCGCGCGGAACTGGTCTTCGTCAGTCCCGACTACTTCCGCACCCTGGCTTTGCCCATCCTGCAAGGACGCGCCATCAATGCCGAGGACGGCCAGGGAGGCCCCCCGGTAGGCGTCATCAACCGAACCATGGCCCAAGCCTACTGGCCCTCCAGTCCCCTGGGAGGCACCATCCGCACCATGGGAATGGAAATCAGCGTGGTGGGCGTCACCGCCGACACCTACTGGAACAGTCTCAGCGAAGAAACAGAGAACCGCCTCTATTTCCCCTTGGACCAACGTCCTTCCGCCTACCTGCGCCCTCTCACCTGGCTGGCCCGCAGCGCCTCTTCCCAGCCCCCATCGGACGCCGAAACGCTGCTTCCTTACATGCGCGAACAACTCCAATCGCTCGACTCCAATCTGGCCGTCACCAGTCAATTCGCGATGAAGGACCGCCTGGCAGCAGTCCTCATGCCCCAACGCATGGGTGCCGTGCTGCTTTCCTCATTGGGCGGACTGGCTCTATTTCTGTCCCTCTTGGGCGTTTACGGGATCGTCAGCTACATCGTCTCCCAACGCCGCCGCGAGATGGGCATCCGCATGGCCCTGGGCGCCACCCGTTCCGGGGTCATCGCCCTCATGATGCGCACCGTCCTCGCACCCGTGGCCGCCGGACTCCTGATCGGCCTCCCCGCCGCCCTCTGGCTCTCCCGATCGGCCCGCGGATTCATCCTGGGGATTTCCCCCCACGACCCTCTCATCCTGACCGTCTGCACCCTGACCCTGGCCCTGATCGGCGCCCTGGCCGCCTACCTCCCCGCCCACCACTCCACCACTCCCCACCCAACCCGCATTCTCGACGCCGACTGATCACACACTGTCAGGTCGTGCACCTACGATGGATGGGTTGGCGGCCAGCAGTTCACTTGAGAGCTCGACGATAGGGGTTCGTCATGATCGATCTGTGCTCGGGGAGGGACTGCGAGACGGTCATGATCACGCTTGACGTTTAATCACGCGAGACGTTACTATGATTGTGTCGTTCCGGTGCTCAGACACCGAGGCTCTGGCCAAGGGTCGGAGGGTTAGGCGTTTCACGGGTATTGAAAAGTCGGCGCGTCGAAAGCTACGACAATTGCAGATCGCGGGTCGACTCCAAGATCTCCGGGTACCTCCAGGCAATCGCCTCAAGCAGTTGAGCGGAAACCGGGCCGGTCAGTACAGCATTCGGATCAACAGCCAGTTCCGGATTTGCTTTCGTTGGACCGATTGGGGTCCGGCAGACGTTGAGATCATTGACTACCACTGAAAAGGAGCAAAGCATGTCGGATCTTCGTCCCGTCACCCCGGGCGAGCTGCTGCTGGAAGAGTTTCTCAAGCCTATAGGCATTTCCCAATATCGGTTGGCCAAGGAAATCCGCGTCCCCGCTCAGCGCATCAGCGAGATCGTGCACGGCAAGCGGTCCATCACAGCCGATACCGACTTGCGCCTTTGCCGCTTCTTCGGCCTCTCAGAAGGCTACTGGCTCAGGGCCCAAATCGCCCACGACACCGAAATCGCCAAAGCCGAATTAGGCGATGTGCTGGCCCAGATCAAGCCCTGGAAGGAGCGGCCAGCGTCCCAATCGGTCTAAAAAGTGGCCAGTCCACCTGCCCGATCCAGTTTGTCGGAACATCCCCAGCCGGTAGCGAGCGACCTCATACCGCCGAGAGCAATTGGGCCTTCACCGCGGTCGCTGAAACTTGACCCGTGTGTGAACTTGTTGGCCACCTAGTGGCCCTAGAAGCGGTCGCCCATAGCCTGCTTCAGTTCCTCGACCGAAGGTCCTTCGCCCGCTTCAGCTTCCCTCATGAAGGCCAAGACGCGTTCACGGAGCTTCTCAAGGTCAACGCCCTTCAGCCGGTCATCGAAGAAGGCTAGAGTTTCCTCTTGAGCGATACAGGCGGCCAAGGTGGCGTTGATGAAGTTGTTCAGCGAGACTCCTTGGCGCTTGGCCAGTTTCTGGGCCTTCAGTTTCAAATCGTCTCTCATTCGGACCGATACGCTAGCCATTTTCCATCCCTCCAATCGAGAAGTATCGCGTCATGAATTCATGCGGCGTCATGGCCTGCCAACCAAAGCGAGTCAAGTCCGGAGATTGAAAATCCCGGATGTTGCAGGTCAAGATCATCGCTCTGCCGAAAACAGCCGCTTCGACGAATTTATTGTCGCTCTCGTCGCGCAGGTTGGGCCTCCAACTGAAGCTCAGTTGGATTTGTCGCGAGAGTTCGATCAACTCGTTGACCAGATCTGCCGACTGCTCATAACCTAGTCTTGTTAACTCCATGACCGGCTTTCTTTGCAGCACTTCCAGGTACTCCAGCGCAATTGTTTCCGTAAGCATCAGGGGAATCTGCTTGCTGAGCACCTTCTTCAGAATCTGATAGGCTAGACTCGATTCGCGTCGGCAAGCCCCGGCCACGAGGACATTTGTGTCCATCACGACCGGCGGTGCTTCATAACGTTCGTTCACAATTCCGCCTCCACATGTTAGCACTCAAATGATAGCAAATATCAAGCGGAATCTGAGGTCTATTGATAGCGGCAGACGGTATGGGCCCTGTCCCATTAGTTGGTGACTCAATGCAAATCGAAGAGGAGGCGCTGTGATCCTGGAGTTCAGAGGGAAGCGGCCGCGGATTGCGGAGAGCGCCTATGTGGCGCCTAATGCGGTGCTGCGGGGCGATGTGGTGATTGGCGAGGGGACGGCGGTGCTGTTCGGAGCCGTCATCAGCGCCGAGGGCGGACGGGTCGAGATCGGCGCCGACTGCGTGGTGATGGAGCAGGCTGTGCTGCGGGGGACGCCGCGCCATCCGCTGTTCCTGGGCGACCGCTGCCTGGCGGGGCCTCATTCACACCTGACCGGATGCCGCATCGAGTCCGACTGCTTCCTGGCCACCGGCGCCGCCGTCTTCAACGGGGCTCGCCTGGGCCGGGGCAGCGAAGTCCGCATCAACGGGGTGGTGCACGTCAATTCCAGGCTGGAAGAGGACTCGACCGTCCCCATCGGATGGGTAGCGGTTGGCGACCCCGCCCGGATCTTGCCTCCCGGCAAACATGAGGAAATCTGGCAGATCCAGAAGACCCTCGACTTTCCCGGCACCGTCTTCCGCTCCTCCCGCCAGGTCTCCAAAGGCCGGCGCACCAAGTCCTACGCCCAGGCCCTCCAACGCCTGAGGGAAGACAAGGTTGTGGAAGACGACGAGCAGTTATAGTCCCCGGAACCCAGTGCAGTGCGTCAGAAGTTTTGAGCCACCCTGTGGCGTTATCCCACGCTTTCAGCGTTCGCACACTTGCCGTCTGAAACCCAGGGTGGCGCCGCCGTCTCGCTTGCGCTCGCCGAGGCTGACCCTGGGCTGGCGAATCGCTCGCCTTCAGCGAGCCCGGACTTGACTTCTAACACAGTCGCTGGGCTGGCGAATCTGTCCCTTTCAGACAACTCCTGAGCATGGGAGGGGCCTGGCCTATTGTTTGGGGTCGGAGGTAATCCTTGCAGGGCCAGCTTGCCTCCATGCTCAGGAGGCTTGGGTGGTCCCGTCCTGGTGGGAGGCGCATCCTTGCGGCGATGGGCACAGTGCTGCGGTACATCTCACCCGCTCACGACCACTCACAGCCCCATCACGGCGCCAAACGGCTGACTCCCTGGGAAGTGGCAAACCAGATGCTGCCGTCCCGGGC
>DATIPQ010000124.1 GCA_035471785.1 Acidobacteriota bacterium | reverse complement strand
CAAGCTCACCGCCCTTTTCAACCTCCCCGACAAGGACTACAAGCGCTTCATGAGCTTCCTGGCCCACCACGACTGCAAAGTCGACTTCCGCCCCTTCCGCAGCGCCGCCCGCGAATCAGCCGACTGAACGGTGTTCGCAAGCACTGATGTACTGACTCTTCGATGAACCGTACAGCCAGAGACAACGGCGAGCCGTACCGCATCCTCCTGCCCATCGCCGCAAGGATGCGCCTCCCACCAGGCCTGTTCCCCCTCGGGCTCTTGAGGCAGGTTGCTCTCGGGGCGGCGGGTGGCCCTTACCCAGACTCTTCCCGCCTGATCGAGGGACCGGCCGGGTGCCTTTGCTAAGAGTCGCTGACGCGGAAGGTGGCGGTTCGGGCTATGGTGGTTTGGCGGATGCGGTCGACGTACTCGACTTCGATCTGGTAGGCGCCGGGCTTCAGGCCGTTGAGCGGAAGACGCTTGATCAGCACCATGCGGTTGGGCGAGAAATACTGCACCGAATTGCCCGTCTCGTCGGTCTGCTGCAGTTGCGTCTTCCCGTCCTTGGTGATGCGGTAGCGGATCTCGAAGTCGGGCCTCAAGCTGCTCTGATCCACGCCCACATTGTGCAACTGGGTGTAGACGGCGAAATAGTCCTGAGGAGAAAAGGTGGCGTCCAGGCGGGGACGCACCAATACGTCTCCCAGCAGGAACATCTGCTCTTCCTGGTTCCCTTCCTGGGCCGGCACGATGAAGTCTGAAAGCACCAGCGAACTGGCCGACAGCGCATCTTCCTCAAAGCGCGGAGGCCTCAGGCCCATGGCCCGGACGCCGATTTTGCCGCTGTTGAGGTCCTTCAGCACCAGGTTGACCTTGTAGCGCTTGCGGGCGTCGAGGATGAGCAGTTTCTGGTAAAGAGAGCCGTTGCCGATCTGCCTGGCCGCCTGCTCGGCGCTCTGGAATGAGGCCACGATCTCGTCCTCGAACTCGGCGGCGATGCGGTTGTCGATGCCCGTCACCAGTCCGTAGAGGGCGATCTTGGCCCGGCTGGCGCCTTCCTCCTGCTGGGCCGAAAAAGCCAGATCGGCGTGATTGACCTGCACCGTCACCGGAACCAGGATCGAGTGGTCGTTGAGCCTGAAGTAATCGACCCGGCTCTGAAAGGGCAGGGCGTCGTAACTGGTGTCGACCCGCACCAACTGCTGCAGGTCGGTGTACTTGATTTCGGGCGTCCTCTGGGCGCCCACGAACCTCTCATAGCGCTGAAAAGAGCTGTCCTGCTCGCGGTAGTTCATGAGCGGGTAAGAGGCGTGAGGCGAAAAGTAGGGCCGCTGCAGGCGGGTGGCCAAACCCAGCAGTTCGGCCGCCGTGTGTCCCGCCGTGGGGACGTGCAGGAAGGCGTCTTTCTCTTCCGGTCCCAGCGCCAGGCGGTATTCGCCCGAGTTGGCCCGGTCCACGAATTCCAGCTCCACGTTGGTTCCCACACCGGGAATGTGCCGGTAGCGCCAAATCTCGAAGGGGTAAGTGGCGGTGGTTCCGCCGCCTTCGCTGAGAGGACGGTCGTAGGTCCCGCCCGAAGGATACTCCTGACGCTCGTCGGGCGGACCGTGCATGATGTAGACCTTGCCCCGGTCCGTCCGCCAGCCCGCAAAGCCGGCATGGAAGCGCTCGTTTGCGTAGGCTATGCGACGGTAGTGCTCCTGCTTGTACTCGTTGACCGAGCTGCGGGGATCAGGGTCGCGCCGGTACCAGAACTGCTCGATGAACTGGTCGCGTTCTTCGTCGGTGGTGAGGTTGGCGAAGACCTCGCGTTCCTCTTCACTGATGATGTAGACGACGTCTTCGCTGAGCCACTTCTTGTAGTAGTCGGTGGATTCTTCCTGGCGCTGGTCCTGGGCGGCGACTGGCAGCATGGCCGCCCAGGCCAGCGTCAGGGCGAAAAAGAAGGGTCCGAGTGTCGAGGCCACACACAACACCGCGGACCCTGCCCGGGAGACTCCTCCTGTACTGGGTTCCCCCCTAGTCACCCAGCGACAAGAGGTTTGCAAAAATGCGGAAGGCTCCCGGAACTCCGTAAGGCGATTGGCGATGGAAAGCATAAGCAAAATAAGTATAGTAGCCTTTCCCATATCGTGCGGTCACCCAGCCTCCTCGCTGGGGATCCTGCTGCCGGTCTTGGGTTTCGATCATGGCCGTGTAGGCATCGTCCCATTCGCTGAAAAACTTTGATCCCCGCTGCTCCACCCAGCCGTCGAAGTCGGCCAGGGTGATCTTGTTGGGCTTTTGGAAAGCGGGGTGATCGGGCGCCAGCATCCTGACCGGCGAGTCTTCTTCAGACACTTCCTCGGCCCGCCGGGGCAAGGTGGCCCTGTAGGCGGCCCAGCGTTCCGGCTTGAACTCCTGGGTGTTGTAAAGCACGATGAAGTTTCCGCCCTGCTCAGCATAGTCGAGCAGGCGCTGGTTGTAAGTGATGAGGTCCTCGCGCACGGCGTAGGCGCGGGTGCCCACCACGATGGCGTCGAAGCGCGACAGGTCGGCCGAGGCCAGATCGTCGCTTCCCAGCAGGCGGACGGAGGCGCCCAACTGCGAGATGCCTTCCGGCACCTCGTCGCCCACTCCCATCACGTAGCCCACTTGCAGGCCCGGTTCGATTTCCACGTCCACTCCGCGGACGGTGGCCACGGCGTCGCGGTAAATGTAGCGGGTCTCCAGGTCGCGGTGGCGGATGGTCTGGTAGCCCTGGGTGTATTCCTGCCCGCCCACCCGGGCCACCGCCTTGATTTCATAGTCTTGCGCCTGTACGCGCGGGATCTGCACCGCGAAGGTCAGGCTCTGGCGTTCTCCGGCCTGGCTGAATGTGAAGTCGCGGCTTTCAGGCTGCACGCTCCATCCGTCAGGGACCTGCAAAGAGAGGGTGCCCTGGGTGTCGCCCTCTTTGTTGTGGATCAGCTCGACGTCGACCTCGATGGCGGCGTTGCGCCGGGCCATGGGAACTACGCGCATTTGCGGTTCGACGTTGACGGCGATGGCCGGAGCCACCATCAGTTGGCGCTTGACCAAACCGTAGGGCAGGTTCGATTCCTCGGTCTGGACCACGCTGTCGATTTCCACCGCCACTCCGTCGACCGAGTAACGGGCATAGGCGGTCAGCGCCGGCGGACGGGCCGGCAGGTGGATGTATTGAGGATCGCGCAACTGGTAGCGCGACTCCTGGATCGAATCGCGGTAGAAGTAGCGGTTGTCGTAGTCCGCGTTCTGAGCCACCTGGACGCTGAAGTCGCGCCGCAGTCCGCGGTCGGGCCCCAGCATGGAGGCCATCTGGGTGGAGGAGGTGGAGTCGACCGTCCACCCCCGGGGAGCCCTCAATCCCACTTCGCGGGGCACGATGGACAGGCTGCTGCCGCTGGAGAGGGTGGTGATGACCTTGAAAGTCTGGCCTGCAACCACCAGTCCCATGGTGGGGGTGGAAGCCCAGGGGCTGTTGTCGATCTGGGCATCGCCGGGGATGGCCTGGGCGCTCAGCCCTACGTTGAGCGCCGTGTGGATGGCTTCCTGAAACTGCGTCTCCTTGACGCGCAGCATGAAGACGGCGTCGGGAAAATCTCCCACCAGCCCGATGGTCTCGCGCAGGGCCTTGAGTCCTCTGGCCAGAAAAGGCACCGTAGCCGAAGGATTGGCCACGCTGAAGGCCTGCATGGCGGCCTCCACGTTGTCTTCGACCTCGGCCAGCAGTCCGGGCACGCGGTCGGGAGGAGTCCCCTCGACGATGCTGAAGATGCCGGTGATGGAGGTGTCGATTCCGGCGAAGAAGTCGGTTTCGCGGTCGGCGGCGTCGACTTCGCTGTAGAGGCGCTCGTAGAACATGGGATATTCGCCCACCACCTCGCGCAGGCGTCCGCTGGTCTGGGAGCGCTGCAGGGCCAGGCCGTCGGAGGCGAACTGGCGGTAGCTTTTGCCCAGCCAGGGACTGTACTCTCCGGCGTTGATGCGGATGTTCCAGGAGCTGTTGATACGTCCGATGCCGCGGTAGAGCTTCAAAGGCTGCCAGGGACGCAGTCCCTCGCGGATCTGCTCGGGAAACATGTTGGGGTCGGCGGCGGCCCGGTAGGCTTCCTGCGAGATCACTCCCGCCGTCTGGTGGTTGCCGTGGCCGTCGCGCGGGCCGCCGTAAAAGCGCGAGATGATGACCAGGGGGCGGTTGATGCGGATGACCCGCACCACGTCGCGCAGGACGTTTTCGCGTCCCCACTTTTCGAGGGCCTCTTCCAGGCTCTTGGAGTAGCCGTAGTCGATAACGGTGCTGAAGTACTGGTCGTCGAGTCCGTAGTAGCGGTCCGACAGCAGCAGTTCCTCGGTGCGGATGATGCCCAGGCCGTCGAACAGTTCCGAGCCGATGGCGTTGGCTCCCGACTCGCCCCGGTTGAGGGTCAGCAGCGACATCCTCACTCCCTGTCCGCGGCTCAGGTAAGTGAGCACGCCTCCGTTCTCGTCGTCGGGATGGGCAGTGGTGTGCAGGGCGCTGGCGGTGGTGTTGAGCTTGAGCAGCCGCTGCCAAAGTCCGGCCGCGCCGCGGTCCCCTTCGAAGTTCCGATCATCCCCGGCCAGGGTCATCACCTTGTCCATGGGATCGGAGGATTGGGCGGCCGCCAGTCCGGCGCTCAAAGTCATCACCAAAAACGCTGTCATCGCGGACACAGAGAGCCTGCCCGTGGGTAGCTTGCACATTCGCACCATTTGTCGATACCTCTGAGAGTTTCCGTGAAGAGTTCGATCCATTCGATGGGCGTCAGTATAGTGCCTCGCGGCCTCGCTTGCAACCATTTTCTCCAGAAATTTCTAAGCGCTTCGTTCCAACAGGTGTTTTCTCTGAAACCTTGACTAGAAAAGCAATAGGTCCCGATGCTATACTCTGCCCGTAATAGCTCGATTGCGAAGCGCTTCAAGAGCTTATCATGGAGTTTTGCTCATGGCTCAAACGATGCTTTCTGCTGTTTTTGCTGGTGACGGTATGCTGGAGCTTCAAGAGCGTCCGCTGCCGGTTCTGGAGGCCGACGACCAAGTGCTGATCGAGGTGGAAGGCTGCGGCATCTGCGGCACCGACTTGCACATTCTCTCCACCCCTCCCGGACATCCGGCCACGCCCGGCGTCATCTTGGGGCACGAGTACCTGGGGCGGGTGGTTTCCGCCGGGGCCAAGGTGTCGACCCTGAAGGGGGGAGAGCGGGTGGCGGTAGCCCCCAACCTGACCTGCGGCAAGTGCCGCTACTGCAAGGCTGGATTGAGCAATCACTGTCAGGACTTCACCACTTTGGGCATTTTTAAGGACGGCGGAATGGCGCCCTACAATGTGGCCCCTGAGAGGGCCTGTCATCCGCTCAGCGACGAACTGCCTTTTCAGGAAGCGGTGTGGACGGAACTGCTCTCCTGCGTGGTCAACAGCATCGACGTGATCCGTCCCGCGCCGGGGGAGAAGGCCGTAGTCATCGGCGGGGGACCGGTGGGTGCGCTTCATGCCATGCTGCTGGCGGCGGCGGGCGCCCAAGTGCTGGTGTCCGACTTGGTTGAGGAACGGCTGGAGTTATTGCGGGAGATTGGTTTCGCCACCGTCAACGCCGCTCAGGAAGATCTTTCCGCCAAGGTGGGCGAGGCCTTCGACTGGGGTGCCGACGTGGTGGTCGACGCGGTGGGCAATCAACTGCCGACCAGCGTCGAGCTGGCCCGCGTGGGAGGCCGCATCTGTCTCTTCGGAATGAGCGAGAGGGCGCGTCCGGCGGTGCCGCAAAACGCCATCACGCGCAAGGAACTGACGGTGCTGGGCTGCTATGTGGGGGCTCATTCCTTTCCCCGCGCCATCGCCATACTCGAAAGCGGCGTCATCAAGCCTTCCCGCCTCATCTCGCGCCAGGTCGGCGTCCCCGAAATTCCCTCCACCATAGAGTCCCTCCGCCAAGGCCAGCTCATGAAAGCCGTCGTCAAGCACTAGCGCTGCCGGTCATAAATTCCGAGCCATGCTTTGCATCCTGACTTCATTCGGATTGATCTCGGTACCCAGGGTAGCGCCCTGGGCTGGCGAATTGCACCCCTTTCGGGGTTCTTTCGAACTTCGCATATCGCATCTCGAACTTGGCAGGACTGGCTCAAAACTTTTGCCTCGCTGCACTAGGGTTTTCGGAGCCCTGTTGAGCCTTGCCTGGGGCTGAAACGTTCAGCCTCGGTGTCAGGTCACCTCCATCGCCGCAAGGATGCGCCTTCCACCAGGCCTGTGTCCTATCGCTCCCGTGGGGCTGGTTGCTCCCTGAACCAGAGTCCTCCCACAACTAACTTCCGGAGTTGGCAGGTCCCGGGAAGAGTAGGGGGGAGTTTGGGAGAGGGCCACCCACCTCCCAGAGAGCGGCCCGCCTCAAAGGAGCGATGCGAGGCA
>DATIPQ010000123.1 GCA_035471785.1 Acidobacteriota bacterium | reverse complement strand
CCGAGTCTGGTACGGACTCGGCCACCTGCAAGGCTTCCTGCGGACGGCCTGACTTGGCCAGGGCCACCGCCAGTTGCACCAGCAGGTTGGGGTCTTCGGGAGTTTCCTGAAGCAGTTCGCGCATCTTCTGGATGGCGATCTGAAAGGCCTCTTCGGCCTTTTGAGCGGATTGAGGAAGCTGGCGGTAGGCGTCGCCGAGATTGGCCCAGATCAGGTAGTCGCCGGCGCCCATTTGGATGGCCTTTTCGTAGGCCGCCGCCGATTCGGCGTAAAGGCCCCGGAAGAACTGGAGGGTCCCCAGGTTGGAATAGGCGGCGGCCTCGGGCCTGATTTCCAGGGACTTCTGGAAATTGGCCGCGGCGCCTGAAAGGTCTCCCCGCAACATGCGGATACCGCCCAGATTGCGGTAGCCGATGTGACTGTCGGGACGCAGCTCGATGGTGCGCAGGAAAGCCTCCTCGGCCTCTTTGTAGCGGCCGGCGGAGTAGTGAATGGCGCCCAGTTCAGTTAAGGCGTCCCAGTAATCGGGATCCTCGGCCAGGGCCTTCTCGAAGAAGCCCTGGGCCTGCTCGAGGCGTTTTTGGGCTTGCCGCAGAAGGCCCATGACATAGAAGGCCTTGGCGTTGGAAGGATCCAGTTTGAGCGCCTGGTCGAGGCTGGCTTCGCACTCCGCCCAGTTGCCGGCCGCCAGATGGGCCAATCCCCGGGAAACGTGGGTCAGCGCCAACTGCGGGTCGAGTTCCAGCGCGCGTTCGGAGTGGGTCAGCGCCTGCTCCAGATGCATCTGGTCCTTGCTTCTGCGGTAGCTTCTCCAGTTGGCCTCGGCCAGGCCGGCGTGGGCAGGCGCATAGTCCCGTTTCTTGCTCAAAGCGCTTTGCAGCTTTTCAACGGCTTGATCGACGTTGCCTTCGCGATCGTAGCGCCGCAGCAGGTCCATCCCCTCCTGATAGATCTGATAGTGGGTCTTGTCCTGGCCCTGACTTTGGCCGTCGGCCAACCGTGCGCGCTGTTCTTGCCGCAGCAATTGGGCCACCCGCTGGGCGAGATCGTCTTCGGCCGCCGAAGACTCCTGCCCGGCTACGTCCAGGGTGACGGAATGCAGGTTGGTGCCTTGCTGGGCGTCGAAGAGGTTGGCTGTCAGCCACAGATGCTGTCCCGTCTGGTGAAGGCTGCCCCGCAGGGCGAAGCGGGTCCCCAGATCGTCCCAAAGCCGCTGCAGGCCCTCTCCGGCCAGAGAGGCGGCTTGATCGGGGGCGACAAACTCGTAGCTTCCCCGCAGCTCCGGCAGTTGAGCCAGACGCCGGGTCAGGTTGGAATCCAGACCCTGCAGCAGCGAGGCCTCCTCGCTGGGCACGCCGTAATTGTCGAAGGGCAGGATCGCCACCCGGAATTCGGCGGCGGGGGCCAGGAACGGTACCCAGCCGCCCAAGGTTGCGCGGACGCCTGGGATGAACATCAGCAGCACGAGCAGGAGCACGGCCGCAGCGGCCCAGGCGGGCCACAAGCGACGTTTGGCGGCTCGAGGCGGGTCGACCCGGGTGCCGGCGCTGGTGGGCGAGCCCAGCAGGGTGGGATCGTCGCCCTCGGCATCCAAGGTCCGCCGGATGGCCGAGCCCAGCGCGTCGCCGCTGCGTGCCGTGCGGTCGAGCAGCAGGTTGAGACGCTGGCTGACCTCCTCGGCCTTGGCAAAGCGCTGGGAAGGCTCCTTGGCCAGCAGTCCGGCCATCGTTTCTTGCAGCAGTGGAGGACAGGGTTCAATCAGTCTGGATAGCGGGGGCGGATCCTCGCGCAAAATCGCGCTGGCCGTCTCCATGGGCGAGGGACGCTTGAAGGGATGCACGCCGGTCAGCGCCTGATAGAAGATGATGCCGAAGGCGAAGAGGTCGGAACGGGTGTCCAACTCGCCGCCCTTGAGCTGTTCGGGAGACATGTAGGCCAGGGTGCCGGGAGTGGTCCCCTCGCGGGTCAAGGTGCTGGTGATGGTTTCGAAGCGGGTCTCGTCGTCTTCCGCGATGGGGTCGAGCCGCTTGGCCAAGCCGAAGTCCATGACTTTGACGTGGCCCGAGGGGGTGATCATGATGTTGGCCGGCTTGAGGTCGCGGTGCACCAGCGACTTCTCGTGAGCGCACTGCAACGCCTCGCTGATTTCCACCGCCCACTGCAGGGCCTGGCGCAGCTCGGGGAGTCCTCGTTTGAGACGGGCTTCCAGGGTCTCGCCGGGGACGAATTCCATGGCGATAAAGGCCGGCCCGCTGCGTCCTTCGCCGACTTGAAAGATGCTGCAGATGAAGGGGTCGTCCAAACCCGCCGCCGACTTGGCTTCGCGCAGGAAACGCTTGAGCGCCACCGGGTCTTCCTGAAAGCGGTCCCCCAGGAACTTGAGGGCCACCCTGCGGTCGAGCCTTGAGTCCTGGGCGAGATAGACTTTTCCCATCCCCCCCTGGCCGATTTCCTCCAGGATGCGGAAATGCGAGACTTCCCGGCCAATCACTTCCCCCGCCTTTCTCTCCTGTGGGTCTATAGGCGGCTCCATGATAAGCGCTAAGCGGGTGAAAACGCAATGTGACAAACCGAATCATTGTGATCCAGCAAGGGAATGACCGGAGGTGCCAGGATGCTGCCCCATGGCAGGATTCGGTCAGTCGCAGGACAGGAGATTTGCGATAGCAATCGCCTTGAATTGGCAATGGCCGTCGCTGCCGCGCTGCAAGGCCAGCAACGGGTCCTGGCCGAAGGGCGCTGTTTGGCCAGCGTCACTAAGGGTGAGGCGCTCTCCAAGCGACTGCTATAATTGCAGCATCCATGGCTGGCCAATCGCAGGCTTGGGACATGACGGGACCGCCGGGCAAGGAGCGGCGGGTCCGCTTTCATTGGATCCTGGGCGCCAAGTTGGACCTGGTTTTCTATATCGGGTCGGCACTGGTGGGGTGGCTTTATGTGGGCTTGATCTGGTGGGCCGTGCAGGCGCTGGACGACCCTCTGACGGAGCCCTTTTCCACCCTCCAGGTAGGCTCGATGGAGATACCCTTCGACCTGCGCCTGCTCATCTTCGTTTCCTGGGCTGTCTTTCTGGACGCGCCCCACTTGTGGGCCACCTTGGGACGCACCTTCTGCGACCCTGACGAGTGGGCCACCCGCCGCACTGTACTGCTGCGTTCGCTGGGGCTCTTCCTCCTGGGGCCGGCACTGATCGTGACGCCTTACGCCCTGGGCAGCCTGACCGCTTCCTTCGGACTCCAGCTTTCCGCGGCGCTGATGGCCTACGGGGCCATCCTCTTCTTCGCCTTCTTTCGCCTCTGGGCCTACTACCACGTGGTGCGCCAGCACTGGGGGTTTTTCCGCCTCTACAAGCGCAAGGGCGAGGACTACCGGCACGACCGGCTCGACACCTGGTTTTTCAACACCACCATGTTCGCGCCCATCGTGCTCTTCATGACCAGTTCGGCCTACCTCGATCTGCCCGGATTCCCCGATCTGGGACTTCACGCACCCTTGCTCTATTCGCTATCGGTGGCCGACATCCTCCATCCGGCGGCCTGGGCGCTTTACGCAGGCGTGATCGCGGTCTACCTGGGCCATGTCGGCCTGCTGCTGAAGCGGGGAGAGCCGGTCAACGGCAGCAAGCTGCTCTACATGTCGCTTCTGATTCCGCTGCATCTGGTGGCTTTCTCCCATCCGGTGATCGTGCTTTTTCTCAATCCCATCGTCACCGCCGGGCACAACATCCAATATCATTGCATCGTCTACTTCTATGGACGCAAGAAGTACGCGGGCAGTCAGGAGCGGCGCTACCGGGTGCCGCGCTTTCTCTTCGCCAACCTGGCCAACTACGCCCTGGTTGGATTGGCTTTCACCTTCATCTTCTACCGCGGCCCCTGGATCGAATGGGTCAAGCGGGTGACCGGCGTAGCGCTTGACGATGCCGTCCTCGACTGGATGGGCATGATGGCCGGGATCACCGACCCCAGCACCCTGGCCCTGGGTCAGCAGGTGATGGTGGCTGCCGTCCTCGGCTTCGCCATGCAGCACTATTACCTCGACTCCAAAATCTGGCGCGTCGGCACCGATTCGGCGGTGCGCGAGAATCTGCAGGTTTAGCCCGCAGGGCTATGGTCGTCGCCATCAATGTTCAACAATCGGCAGGTCTTGAGCGGCGGAACCCCCTCTCAATTCTTCGGCTCTTGCGGGCTCAAAGCGCCGCTAATCCCCTAGTCGGGCAGCCTCCCGGCGCACTCGTTCGCGGCCCCGCGCGGTGGCTCCCAGCAACTGCAGCCAGAACTCGCTGCGGCTCGATTGCAGAAAAGCAGCAGCTTCCACTCCATAGGCATTGCCGCTGCGCACGTCCGAGACGGCCTTGACAAGCACGGCCAATGCCAGCTTCTGCTCCGGCCCCAACCCCTGATCGGGAATCGGGCGCATTTCTTGCAGCACTTTGAGATCGGGTGCTTCCATCTCGGCCTGATAGCTTAACTCCCAGGGCTGACCCCCTTGAGCGTCACCAGGCCCCGAGGGGCCTTTACCGGCCCTTGCCCTGCCTCGCGATTGGCGAGCGGGGCTCCTGTGACGAAAGATGGAACTTCCGCGCCCCTGCAGCGACTACATATTACAAATTACACGGAGGTTAAGATGTTTGATCAATTGTTGGAGTCGTCGTGCGCCCGCAAGAAAAACTCGGGCGGTCGCGGGTTCTGGTTTTCCTTGCTCGCACACGGCATCGTCATCGGACTGGTCCTGGCCTTGCCGATGATCTTCTACCAGGCCCTGCCGGGCAGCCAATTGCTGGCCTTCATGGCGCCGCCGCCCCGCGTTCAGCCGCTGCCGGTGCCGCCGCCGCCCGCCCCTTCCTCGCCACAGAGCCAGCCCGTGGAAAGAGCGGTCATCCTGGCCGACGCTTTCGTAGCTCCCACTGTGGTCCCTGAGGAGATTCCGCCGCCCGATGAAGCATTGCCCACGCCCATGGAGCTGTGGGCAGACGGCAGCGGCCAAAGATCCGCTCTGCCTGACGGCGTAAGAGGCGCAAGCGTGGGGATCCCATCTGGTTTGACGCGGGTATCGCCCTCCACCGTGCCGCCCCCTCCGCCCCCGCCGCGCCCGAAGAACCTTGAGCCCGAGCGTGTTGGAGGCGACGTGCTGGCCTCCCGACTCATCCGGCGGGTCGATCCCGTCTATCCCGACCTGGCGCGGCGCATCGGACTGCAAGGCAAAGTGCTGATCAAGGTCATCGTCGACGAGGAGGGAAAAGTGACCCAGGCCGAGGTGGTGGACGGGCACAAGTTCCTGGCCGAGCCGGCCTTGGAAGCGGTGCTCCAATGGAGGTATTCTCCCACCATTCTCAACGGCCAACCGGTGCCGGTGGTGGGCACTATCAGCGTACGCTTTCGGCTCAACCGATGACCCGCAGGGAAGCCGCCCCGTTACAATGGCGGCCATGAGCGACATCTACGGCTTCCTTGACCAGCACGGCATCAGCTATGAGCGCTTCCGCCATCCTCCCGTCTATACGGTGGAACAGGTAGAGGAGCTCATACCCGACTTGCCGGGAGTCAAGACCAAGAATCTCTTTCTGCGCGACCGCAAGGGCAAACGGCACTTCCTGGTGGTCGTGCCGGCCCGGCAGCGAGTCGACTTGAAAGCCTGCGCCCAAGCCATCGGGGCCGGCAAGCTCAGCTTCGGCTCAGAGGAACGCCTGAAGCACCACCTGGGCGTGGACGCCGGTTCGGTCACCCTGTTGGGACTCGTCAACGATCCCGAGCACCGTGTCGAGGTCTTTATCGACCGCGGGATTTGGGACGCCGACAAGATTCAATGCCACCCCCTGGTCAACACCGCCACCCTGACGATCTCGAAGCGGGGCCTGGAGACGTTTCTGGGGGCGACAGGTCATTCCTTCAGCGTTTTGCAGGTACCTTAAGGCCGCTCTGCCGGTAGTGGTGCCTTTGTGCGTTGCAATCGATTTGGGAGAGGGGCGCCCGCATCAGCCAGCCCTCTTGACAGGAGGGCGTAGCTGATGGGTAATAGGGAAAACACGCGGAGACTGCCAGTGGACAGGATAGACCCGCACAGCATCTTCTACCTACTGTCGAAACGCCTGACGAATCTGCGAGCGGCTGCCGAGCCTGGAAGCGGCGCAAAGGCGTGGCTCACCCTCACCGTTTTGGCGGTTGAGGACATCGAGGACGCACTAGGCCATAAAGCGTTGCGCCTACGTAAGAGGCTCACAAGGTCGGTGGACATGATACACAGGCGCATCGACAATTTGAGAGCCGCCGTTGAGCGGGACAAGGACTATGCGTTGACGGATAACGATTGCGCAGCGATCCAGCGGGCTATCGACGGCTTTGGAGAAAGCCTCGGCGGCGTACTGAGCGACCGGTACATCTACATGGTCCGGGAAAAGGGCGGCCTTGACACTGTGAAGCTGATAGAAGAACCCGAGGTGTTTTTTGGAAGCGCATGGGCATCTCTCCCCGGCCTCGTCAGGGGAGATTTCAGACAGGCAGCGCTTTGTCTAGCCTTTGACCTCCATACAGCCTGCGGGTTCCACTCGGTCAGGGCAGTCGAGGCGATGACCCGTCAATGGTACGACTCAATTCTCGGCAAGCCAAATCAGTATCCGAAGCTCGCCACAATCATTAAAAAAATCGAAAACGAACTTCAACGCACGGGAAAGCTTGGCGATGCCGAAGAGTCCGTCCTGGATTTTCTGCACAAGATTCGAAAGCACGATAGGAATCCCCTAGCCCACCCAGAACGCAGTATGCAAGACCACGAAGCAAACCTGCTTTTCACCGACTGTGTCAGTACGGTGTCCGCTATCCTCCGATACATGAATCCCCAGCTCAGGCCGCCCTCAAGACTTCTCCAATCTCCATGATGTGATCCGCAATCCCGGCCTCCATCGCCGGAGTGCATCGAATCGAGCTATGCACCCTACAGAAGTTGTACCAGCAGAAATGAAA
>DATIPQ010000122.1 GCA_035471785.1 Acidobacteriota bacterium | reverse complement strand
CGTCACCGAGAACCGTACGGTCGAGAATATCGAAGTGCTGTTCCGTTCGGCCAAGGAGGCCGGCATCCCGGTCTTCGTCTCGCCCCACTACTACTACCCTCACGATCATGGATGGAAGTTCGAGGGCGCCCTCGAGAAGCTGATGCACGACCTCGGGATGTTCAACCGCAAGGATCCGCTCTCGCTCGACTCTTTCAAGGGCTCGGGCGCCGATTGGCTGGCCCGCTACAAACCCTACATCGAGGACGGCAAGACGGTCGTGAGCAGTCCGCACAAGGTGTACGGTCCGGAGACCAACGACTTGATCCTCCAGTTGCGCAAACGCGGAATCGATCGGGTGATCCTGGCCGGCATGTCTGCCAACCTTTGCACCGAATCCCACATGCGCGAGCTGCTCGAGCAGGGTTTCGAGGTGCTGGTTGTGCTGGACGGCACGGCTGCCGCGGTAGTCCCTGACGGCGACGGATACGCGGCTGCGGCCATCAACTTCCGGTTCATGGCCAATGCGGTACGTACCACCAGGCAGGTGGCGACGGAGTTGCTCGGAGCCGAGAAAGCGCAGCGGTTCATCAGCCAGAGCGCAGCAAGGGCCACCGAGTGAATGGAGGGCCAGGGACGGGCCGGCAGTCCGATTCGGCCTGCCGGGTCGCCGATGGCCAAGCTTGGATCCCAGAACTCAAACGAGGAACACTAACCATTAAGGAGAATGACCAATGAAGCGAATCACAACCCTTACCGTTTTGTGCCTGATCGGGCTCTTCGGCACATCCTTGGCAGGAATCGAAATCAACACCTCCACCGGCTTGACGCTCACCGGCGAGCCGCTCGCCCTGCACGGTTTCGATGCAGTGGCCTACTTCACCGACGGCGCGGCCAAGCTCGGCAAGGCCGAATTCTCTGTCGCGCACAAAGGCGCCACCTACCGCTTTGTCAGCCAAAGCAACAAGCGTATGTTCGAGCAGAATCCGTCCGCTTACCTTCCCCAGTACGGCGGATACTGTGCCTATGGGACTTTCAAGGGCAAGAAGTTCGACGGAGATCCGCGTCTGTTCAAGGTTGTCGATGGCAAACTGTACTTCAATCTCAACCCCGCCGTTTACGAGTTGTGGCTGGAAGACATTCCCGGTCACATCAGGAAAGCCGACGAGAACTGGCGTGAGATCCGTGACAAGGCGCCGGATGATCTCTGGT
The DNA here is from genome assembly GCA_035471785.1 of Acidobacteriota bacterium. Lineage (NCBI taxonomy): Bacteria > Pseudomonadati > Acidobacteriota > Acidobacteriota bacterium. The sequence goes on along the minus strand of DATIPQ010000122.1, from coordinate 20,116 downwards.
GAAAAACGTCCTAAAAGCCGGGAGAGTCTAGGCTCTCCCGGACGCTCTCCGGTTGACTTGCGGCATTGGCGCGTGATTGCGGAGACTGACTGGCCGCTACCCAGTGTAGCCGCAGACTCCCATGCGGGGCGAGTTGACCACCGGGAGCATTTCCTCAGGGTCGACACGGCAGCCGTGTCCCTGGGCATGTTCTTCGCACAGGAAGGGATCGGCCTCATACATGCACTCGGGACAGAGCAGATCGGCGGTCTCCCCGCAGACGGCGCAGGGCCATTGGGGCGCTTCGTTGCGGGCCAGCAGACGCAGCGGTCGCGAGCCCTGCTTCCCGATTCGTTCTCCCAGGCGGCGGATCTTCAGTTCGGTGGTGGAACCGAAGTCGTATTCGTAGCTGAACGGCTGACCGTTGACGGCGGCCAGAACTTGGTCGAGAGTGGCACCCATGCCGCGCGGTCGCTGCCGGCGCGGGGGAAACTCTTCAAAGGTGTCATCCAATTCGTATCCTCCGACTGGCGGATCACGATGGGACGGCTTGGGGAGGAAACCGATCTGGAACTCACCCGCGGCCCCCTGAAGATCACCGATCCGAGCGCCTGGCCAACACGACTTTCATCGCACCAAATGCTTTCCGGGCAGGTCAAACTACGGTACAATCTTTTCCATGGGAAATGCCGTGAAAACTACCATGGATTCTTCCGGCCGCCTGGTCATCCCGAAAGTGATCCGCCAAAGGGCCGGCTTCACTTCGGGCATGGAACTTGAGGTGCGCTGTCACGACGGACGGGTCGAGCTTGAAGCGGCTCCCCGAAGGGTCCGCATTGTCAAGAGGGGTGAACTCTACGTGGCCGTGCCGGGGGAGCCGACCGAGCCGCTGACCGCGGAGACGGTTCGCCGTACGCAGGAGGTCATCCGACGACGTGATGCCCAAGACTAGATCAGCTCAGATGGCACTCGACACCAGCGTCATCATCGCCGCTCTGCAAACTTGGCACGAAGATCATGATGCTGCATCCTCCAGCCTGAATAAACTGCTAGCTTCAGATTCGGCAGTGCTTCCTTCCCGCGTGCTGGTGGAAGCCTTCTCCGTGATGACGCGCATGCCGACCCCCCATCGGCTTTCTCCTCAGGACGCTTTCACGCTGCTGAAGAGCACTTTTGAAGGCGTGACCCCTCTTGTGCAACTCTCCTCTGAAGCCTACTGGGAATTCTTGGATGTCTTGACTCGGGAAGGAATCACCGGAGGTGCAGTCTATGATTCTGAAATTATTGAGTGCGCCCGTCAGGCCGGCGTCAGGAGCATCTTGACCTTGAACCGGGGAGATTTCGAACGATTGGCCCCGGAGGGAATCCGCGTCCTGACTCCCCTCAACGACGACACCGTACCGTAGCCACACCGTAGGCAGGGGAGCTGACAAAGCAACCTCCTCCACACGTGGTGCAGTCGCCGCCCCGCGTGCTGGTGGAAGGTGCTCATTGGAGCAACGGGTTGATCACCCGGACCGTCCCATAAAGCCGCTCGTGCTGAAAATCTTCCGAGAGAATTGCCGACATGCCGTAGTGCTCGCCATAAGCCCACAGATGGGCGTCAAACCAAGAGAGCTGATAGGCGGACGCACCGCGCAAGGCCAACCGTAGTACAGCCTCATTGGGATAGAGTATCGGGAACTGTCCGATGAGTTCTTCGGCCTCACGGCAGGCTTCGGAGAGCTCAAGAAGGGGCGGAGCCTTGGCAAGAGGCCGGGTGGCCGCCGCCACGAATTCGATGATCACTTGGTGGGCGAGATGCCCGGACTCGTGAGTGAAGCTGCTTTCTTTCATAGTGCGCGATGCATAGTGGGTCAAGCGTGCAGCCCCCGAAGCCTGTCCGCCGTGACCAGGAATTGTCTTCGCGTTTGAACGGCCCGCCACAGCTCCGGGGCCTTCCATCCGTCCATGCCTTGCTCCACCCAGGTTCTGGAATCGATATGGTGTATTCTTGGCCGCTGAGGAGGTGCTTATGTCGCGAAAGACGGGCCGGAACGATCCTTGCCCATGCGGCAGCGGCAAGAAGTACAAGCGCTGCTGCCTGAATAAAGAACGGTCGCAGCAGCGACAGCGGCTCATCTCGGGGCGAGCCGTAGAGCGGGCATTCGACTGGATCGACCAGCACCGCTCCAAGGCCTTTCATGCCGCGCTGCACGAACAGTACTTCGCCGGCCTGGAGGAGGACTTTTGGGAGGAGATCGCTCAACTCTCGCCGGAATTGGCGGACATGTTCGAGTCCAACGCCGCCGAATGGTGCCTTGTGGACGGCCGGGACCTGGCTTCATCGGAAAGCCCGGCTCCCCGCTTTATCGAACTCGTGCTTCGTCAACCTCTGGCCCAGGACGAACGCGAATACCTCAAGCTGCTGGCCCAGGCCCGGCTGGACCTTTACGAAGTGGATGAAACCGAGCCTGGCGAAGGTGTTTGGATGGTGCCGGTTTTGGAAGAAAAACGCCGACGCATCCGGGTCCAGGAGACAAGCGCTTCCCACATCCTTCAGCCCGGGGACATCGTGGGTGCCCGCTTGGTGGGCGCTGACCCTGCCGTCTTCTCAGGAGCGATGTATCCCTTCGAGCAGCCTCAATATCTGGAGATCCGCGATCGAGTCTTCAAGCAGAAGGGGCGCAGTAAGCGCCCCGATGCCGAGTGGGTCAACCGCTGCATCGTCGACCAGTGGCTGCGGGTCCTGGCCGGGCCGGCTCCATCCATTCTGGACGCCTCCACGGGTGATCCTATTCTCCTTACTACCCTGCTCTACCGTGTCCACGACTGGGACGAACTGCGGCGCCTGCTGGAGTCCCAGAAGGATGTGGCAAAGGAAGACGAGGACGCCTGGGTGCGCTTATCACCTGAGGATCCTGACCGCCCTCTTTGCAGTCTTTCACGCAAATCCGGCAACTTGGAAGCTTTCGCCCGCACCTCCGCCCTGGCCGATGAGGCCGACGACTGGCTGGTCGAGTTGGCAGGCGAATGGCTCGGGCATCCTGACGTTTCGATCGCCGACCCGCGCCAACTCTGGAAGGAACGTCACCACGAGCCGTCGTCCCCGCACGACGACCTCATGTCCAACAAGAGGGCAAGGTCCTTTACGATGACGGAACCTCCTCGGGCTAGATGCGGCCCCGGTCGTCAGGGATGCGGCCAGCCTCCCGGAAGGAGTAGTAGCGGCCCTGGGCGTCGAGGATAAAGCGCCTTGAACAGTCGCTCCCAATCTGATACGAGGGAGAACGACGTTGGATTTCAGGGTTCTCGAATGGACTGATCACCATATCAGCGCCCGCGACCGCCGCGAAATCCGGGTGTGGAGTGCAGGTCGAAGTCGAGTGGTGGGACCCGATGGGCGAAATAATCTGCTCGCCACGAAGCAAAAAGCCTGCACATGAGCGACTGACTGGCTCATTTTTGTAACGAAATTCGTGATTGGCTGTAGGATGAACAACTTGCTGGTCCCCGCTGCCTTTACAGCCGCCCTCAAAGCAGCCTTGCAAGACGCTCTTTCGGGCAAGCTATCTGCAAAGGTGACGGTTGGCCGGCCAGACGAGATTAGCGAGGCCAACCGGCAAGTGCCTAGCGTCAACATCTGTCTTTTCCAGGTCGAGGTCGGTCAGCCCCTCCGGTTTGTTCGCGATGCTGACTCGCTCACCGGGACTACACAGGGATCCTTGGGCCGGGGTCCTTGGGCGTCCCTGAATTTGTACTATTTGTTTACATTCTACGGCAACGAGCACCGACTGGAACCCCCTCGTCTGCTGAACATTGTGGCTCCAATACTCAATACAGGGCCCGGGTTGAGCCCCAAGACGATAGAAGATGCAGTCGACGACCGGGAGTACGGTGACTACGTGGCTCCTCATGGTCTCGCACGAGAGATCGAGGCGGTCAGAATCTCCCCCTTGGCTCTGAGTGAGGATGAGATGTCGAAGTTTTGGTCGGTCTTCCTCCACATGCCTTACCGACTTTCGGTAGCCTACCTGGCCACAAACATCTTCATTGAGGCTGAATGAGGTAAGTGGGCGGTGACGGCTTGCCCCGCCGACTTTCTGCGCCTGCAAGAAAGAACCCTCAGAGCCGAGATAAAAAGTTGTAGGGTCGCGAGAACTGAAAGCCACTAACGATGTGCCTCATCTTTCCTCCCTTCGATGCGTGGACAGCCGGGCACCGAGCCTACAAAACTATCGATTCAACACTGAGCGCTCGTCCATTGTCAGCGAATGAAAGGAGAATTGGCCCAAGTCACTTCTTCAAGACCGCCGAACATGAGGCAGCTTCGTACCTAAACTGCTGATTTTATGAGAGAAAAGACTGGAGCGGGAGACGGGGATCGAACCCGCGACGTCCAGCTTGGGAAGCTGGCATTCTACCTCTGAATTACTCCCGCTCATCGGTCGAGTCGGTGGGTGAAGTATAGCATTGGTGGGGGATTGGGAGAAATTGTTTGGGTAGTCGGGGCGAAGTGCCGGCCGGAATTAGTCGCGCCGCACCATTTCCCTCGCGCGAGGCGAGGACTGCGGCTTGGGTGCGGTCGGCCAAATGGAGCCTTCCTAAGATGTTTTGCTGACATGGCTCTTGACGGTCTTTTCGCTGATCACCAGTCCCTCGACGGTCTCGGCGTTGCAAAGGGGTTGCCAGTGATTGAGAGGAATATAACAACGTGGAGGATATGCAAGATGATGGCCTGCAGGGAATTCCCCAGGCCGAAACCTGAGACGCTTGGCGGCAGGTTGTCCACTAAGGATAGAAAGAGTCTCCTCGGCTGACATTCGACCGGAGGCGGGTCTTAGGTCGGTCGCCGGATCGAGCAGGCCATTTCACCGGTGGACAGAAATGTTGCTTTGTAATTATCCAGTAATTATAATCGGCCCGTGCTGAGGTTCGAGTGGGATGAAGCAAAGAACGAATCCAACCGAAGGAAGCACGGGGTTTCCTTCGAAGAGGCGCGAACAGTATTTTTCGACGAAGAGGCAATCGAGTACCCCGATCCAGACCACTCGGACTTCGAGAGCCGCTTCCTGATGATTGGACGCAGCTTCAGATTCCGGGTACTGCTGGTCTGCCATTGCTTCCGTGAGAGCGATTCAATCATCCGGATCATCTCCGCCCGCAAGGCGACCCAAAAGGAACGGAAAACCTTTGCCCGTAGAGGAAAGCCATGAGAGAAGAATATGATCTGTCCAAAATGAAGGGCCGCAAGAATCCCTACGCCAAGCAGCTCAAGAAACAGATCACCATTAGAATAGGGACCGACATTCTCGAATACTTCAAGGCCATGTCTGAAGAAACCGGCATTCCCTACCAGAATCTGATCAATCTCTACCTACGGGATTGCGTCGTCTCGAAGAAAAGGCTCAAATGGAGCCGGTAGCGGCACAATCGAGGCTCACTCCCGTTCCAACAGGCCTCAGCGGCCGTCGACTTCTGCTCGTCAGTGTCCTTCTTGTCTCGCTGGTGCAGTGCGCCAGAAGTTTTTGAGCCACCCTGTCGCGTTATTCCACGCTTTTTCAGCGTTCGGGCCTTGGCCGTCTGAAACCCAGGGTGGCGCCGCCGTCTCGCTGGCGCTCGCCGGGGCTGACCCTTGGGCTGGCGAATGGCTCCCTTTCAGGGAGCTTATGCTGACTTTCAACACAGTCGCTGCCTGCCCTCCGCGTCAAAGCTCGAGTCCGGGCTCGCTGAAGGCGAGCGATTCGATTAGCCCAGGGTGCAGCCCGCGGCAAGCGAAGCGCAGCAAGGGCGAAACCCTGGGTACGGTGGTTCACCCCACAAGCTAGAATGCAGCATGGTTTAAGTCACGAATCCTGTGGCGCAGCATTAGCGCAGCGCGTCAGAAGTTTTGAGCCACCCTGTGGCGTTATCCCACGCCTTCAGCGTTCGCACCTTTGCCTTCCGAAACCCAGGGTGGCGCCGCCGTCTCGCTGGCGCTCGCCGCGGCTGACCCTGGGCTGGCGAATCGCTCGCCTTCAGCGAGCCCGGACCTGACTTCTAACACAGTCCCTTGGGCTGGCGAATCGCTCGCCTTCAGCGAGCCCGGACTTGACTTCTAAAACAGTCCCTTGGGCTGGCGAATCTGTCCCTGTCAGGGACAAGAACGGAGGGCCCTGGCTCAGAGCTTATGACCGGCAGCACTAGGCCCTCGCTAGACCTCGGCTGGGGTCGAGGAGCGGGCGAAGAGGGTGCCCAGGCAGGCGAAGAGGCCGCCCAGGGCTACGATCATCATGACTCCCATCGACAGTTGGGGTAACAAGGCGATCTCGACCCAGCGCAGCAAGGCGTTGGACTGCTCATAGCCCGCAGGCGCCGCCTCGTAGTGGGTGCCCCACTCGCCCAGGATCGACAAAAGCGCGATGATGACGATGGGGATGCGGACAGCGTAGGCATAAGCCGTCAGGACGCAGGCCAAGTCGCGCCATCCCTTGAAGGCGATCCAAAGCCCGACCGCTGCGGCCACCACCAGGCCCAAGCCGCTCAGCAGGCCCGTGCCCAACAACGCCGTGACGCCCCCGGCGATGAGGGCCGAGACCACGAAGGCCAGCAGGAGCCACAAGGCGGCCTTTCCAACGCTCCGGGGACGGTAGCCGTTGGATGCCAGCTTGTGTCCGAAGTAGATTCCGAAGATCGGGATCAGCCAGGTGGCGCCGATAACGGCGAAGCCGCTTGTAGGGGTGCCGAAAAGCACCTCGTTCCACTGCATCAATTCGCCGATCAGGCGCAGCAACGTGACCGCCAGCGTGATGAGCGCAGGCATCACAATCCATTCCTTGTAGGGCACTTCCCCGTTAGACATAAGTCCCTCCTCGCTTGTCGGAAAGGAAATCGAGCATAGCAGCGCCGGTCAGGGCCGCTGAGTTGCTCGATTTCCGGGTTGTTTTGTCCAGGCTACGTTGGAGTGGCGATTCTTATTCGTGCAAAAGTTGCCAGGTCGCTTATTCGTATTTGAGGGTTTGGATGGGATCGAGGCGGGAGGCCCGGTGAGCGGGGAGGTAGCAGGCGGCCAGGGCGGTCAGCAGCAGCAGCAGGACAGCCGAAGTCCACACGTAGGGGTCGAGGATCTGGATCTGGAAGAGCATGCTGGAAAGCCAGCGCGTGAGCGCCAGGGCGCCGGCCAGGCCCAGCAGGAGTCCGGCGACGGTCCAGGTGAGGCCTTCGCGCAGGATGAGGTTGATGACGTCGCGGCGGGCGGCGCCCAGCGAGATGCGGACTCCGATCTCCTGGCGGCGTCGGCTGACCTGGTAGGAAAGCGTGCCGTAGATGCCCACGGCTGCCAACAGCAGCGAGAGGGCGGCGAAAAGGCCCAGCAGCAGCACCGCGAAGCGGCGGCGCTTGAGGGACTCGTCGACCAGGCCGGACATGGAGTAGACGTCCTGGATGGGCTGCTCGGGGTTCACTTCCCAGATGCGCCTTTGGATGGACGAGAGAGCATCGAGGGGATCGCCGTTGGTGCGGGCCACCAAGGTCATGCCGCGGCGCAGGTTATGCGACATCGACATGTAGACGACGGGCTCGGGCGTTTCATCCAGGCTCAGTTGGCTGACATTTTCGACCACGCCGATGATCTCTCCCTCGGCCTCTCCCAGGCGGATACGGGTGCCCACGGTGGACTGTCCCTCGGGGACAATGGCCTGGCTGAAGCGGCGGTTGACGATGACCACCGGGGTTTCTTCGCGGGCCCGGAAGTCGCGTCCCTGCAGGAGGGGGATGGCCATGGCCTTGAAGTAGTCGTCGCTGACGAAGCGCAAGGCGGCGCGCGGACGGTCCTCGGGCTCGAGGGGATGGCCGGCCAGCTCGAAAGCGAAGTTCTCGCCGTTAAAGGTCTGCGGACCCAAAGGCAGCGGACGCACGATGCCCGCCCATTGCACCTGGGGAAGGGCGCGCACCTGCTCCAGCACGCGCTCGTAGAACAGCTTCATGTCGTCGCGATCAGAGTACTTGTAGGCGTGAGAGGAGATGCGCATGGTGATGACGCCGCGGGGATCGAATCCGGGATTGACGTCGAGCAGGTTGCGGTAGCTGGCGATCAGCAGTCCGGCGCCCACCGAGAGGACGGCCACCAGAGCCACCTGAGCCACCACCAAGGCGCGGCGGTAGAAGCGGCGTCCGGCGCCGGCGTCGTAGCGTCCGCCCTCCTGCAGCGCCTCCAGCAGGTCGGCGCGGGCGCTTCGCAGGGCCGGGAAAAGACCCACCAGCAGCCCGGTGAGCAGCGAGGCGGCCAGGGTGAAGCCCAGGACGGTCAGGCTGAGGCGGGCGGAAGCCAGTCCGGGGACGTCGGACGGGGCCAGGCCCTGCAACAGCCTGATCCCTCCCAGGGCAAGCAGCAATCCGGCGGCGCCCCCCAGCAATCCCAGCAGGACGCTTTCCGTCAGCGCCCGGCGCAGGACGTCGCGGCTGCCCGCGCCCAGGGCCAGCCGCAGCGCCGTTTCGCGCCTGCGCCGCTCGGAACGGGCCAGCACCAGATTGGCGATGTTGGCGCAAGCGATCAGCAGTACCATTCCCACCGCGGCCATCAGCACCAGCAGCGACGTGCGCAGATCGCCCACCATCACCTCGCGGAGGCTCTCGATGGTGACCGCCGTCAACTGCTGGTTGGCGTCGGGATACTGGGCGGCCAGGTTGGCGGCCACGGCGTTCATTTCCTGACGGGCCTGCTCGAGAGTGGCTCCTTGCTCGAGGCGCCCGATCACGTTGAGCCAGCGGATAAAGCGCTGGCGGGGAACGCCGCTTTCGGGAATGAGGGACTGAGGAGCCCAGATCTGTACCTGAGGAGAGGGAAAATCGAATTGCCCAGGCATCACGCCCACGATCTCGAACGGCTGGCCGTTGAGGGTCACCTTGCGTCCCACGATGTCGGCCGCGCTTCCGAACTGCTGACGCCACAGGTCCTGGCTGATGACGATCTTGTAGTTCTTGCCCTCGACATAGTCTTCGGGTTGCAGCCAGCGCCCCTGTCGGGCGGGCAGATCGAAGGTTTCGAAAAACTGCTCGTTGACGAAGATCGCCTGCAGCTCCTGAGGCTCGCCCCGCCCGGTCAGCACCATCCCCGACATGGGGACGGAGGGATAGCCGGTCATGGCCTCGAAGCTGTCGCTCATCTGGCGCCAGTCCTCGAGGTCGTGGGGCGAAACCGTGCCGTGGCGCACGTCGCGCTCGGGATAGGCGCTCCACAGCCGCACCAGGCGGTCGGCTCCCGGATAGGGCAAGGGCTCAAGCAAGACGGCGTCCAGCAGGCTGAAAATAGCCGTGTTGGCGCCTATGCCCAGGGCCAGCGTGAGGATGATGAGGGCGGCGAAGCCGGGACGGCGCAAGAGGCCGCGCAAGGATTGTCGAAGGTCGTGCAGTAAGGCGGTCATAGTCAACGCTCCAGCCTGTCGAAAGGGACTCCGGGAAGGCGGATAGAGATTGGCCCGGACCTCCCGTCCCCGGGGGCCTTCCAGCTCGAAGAGCTGGTCGAAGTCGAGATCCAGACCCTCCAGCAGCTTGCGCCGGGTGGAGGCGCTGGGATAGGGACGCCTGCCGTTGACGAGTTGCGACAGGTGTCCGCTGTCAAGCCCCATGCGCTGGGCCCAGCGGTTCTGGGAGAGCTTTCGCTCGGCCAGTTCGCGGGCCAAGCGCTCGTGCTTCAGGCGGATCCTCATATTCGCTTCGTTTCCATCTCACGCTCTAACCTTGGCGGCTGTCAAGAGCCCGCCCGAAAAAGTACTGGCACTTGATCACTGGGCCCCGCAACCGCCCGGGGGAGGCGCGGCCAAGGTCCGATACTTGTAGACTGGGTGGCCGTGGAAGGCAAACGGGACAAACACCGCCGACGCGGACGCCGACGCTATCGGCGCGGATGGAGGTTCTCGGCGCGCACTCCGGGAGGACTGCGCGCCAACCGCCTGGCCGAGGAAGTGCGGGTCAAAGAGGCCAGCGGCACCCGCGTGGCCGACTGGACGGTCTCTAATCCCACCAAGGTGGGACTGGCCTATCCCGACGAGGTCATCCGGCGAGCCCTGAGCGATGAGAGCGCCATGCGCTATGGCCCCGAACCGCTGGGCCTGGAGGCGGCCCGGCAAGCCGTAGCGGAGCACTACCGCAGCCGCCCGCAGGCCGAGGTGGAGGCGCGGGACGTGATCCTCACTTCCAGCACCAGCGAGGCCTACTCGCTGGTTTTCAAGCTGATGATGAACGCTTCTGAAGAGGTGCTGGTGCCTCAACCCGGCTACCCGCTCATCGAGCACCTGGCGCGCGGCGAGGGGGTGCGGGGCATCTTTTATCCTTACGGATTCGACGGTTCCTGGACGCCCGACGTGGGCGCCGTGGAACAGAGCATCGCCCGCCGCACCCGCATGCTGGCCGTGGTGCATCCCAACAATCCCACCGGCGCCTACCTGAAGGAAGCCGAATGGCAGGCCCTGCGCGAGGTGGCCCTGCGCTACCGCCTGGTGACGGTGTGCGACGAGGTTTTCTTCGAATTCCCGCTTCAGGCCGAGAACTGGCAAGACCTGCCCGAGCCCATCTTCCATCCCCTGGCGGAACGCGAGGCGCCGCTCTTCCTGCTGGGCGGACTCTCCAAATGCGCCGGACTGCCCCAGCTCAAGCTGGGATGGATCATCCTGCGCGGACCCGCCGAATTCAAGCATGAGGCCCGCCGGCGCCTGGAGTTCCTGTGCGACCACTACCTTTCGGTGGGGACGCCGGTGCAGGTAGCCGCCCCCCGCCTGCTGCAATCGGCAAAGGAGGTGGGAGACCAGATCCGCAGCCGCGTGCGCAGCAACGACCGCCTCATCCGCAAGGAACTGAGCGACTCGCCCGCAACTCCCTTGCCGGCCGAAGGCGGATGGTACGCCGTGATCCGCCTGCCCAGCACCAAGAGCGAGGAGGAGTGGGCCCTGGAGCTGCTGCGCCGCCAGGACGTCCTCACTCATCCCGGCTATTTCTACGACTTTCCCAGCGGCTGCCAGATCGTGGTGTCGCTGCTGGTTCCCGAGTCCGACACGCAGCGGGGACTGCAGGGGTTGAAGGAGCTGCTGAAACATCGCGCATAAAGTGGTATTTCTGCTACTCTATGTGCCGGGAACCCGCCCCTTAAACCGTTTTCTGGAGGAATTGAGACCATCATGAGCTTTTCCATTCCGTGCGCGCGCGCTTGGCGCTTTTTGACGCTTGCCGTACTGCTGCTGGGACTGAGCGCGACCCAAGTCGCGGCCCAGGACGCCAGCGGCCGCAAGCAGGACAACCGTACCTCCGAGAAGTTCGAATATGTCATCGGCGGCGAGGACGTCGACGACATCGGCGAGTTCCCCTGGATGGTGCGTATCGTCGATGAGTTCCTGCTCGATTCCAGCGGAGACGACATCGTCTTCTCAAGCTTCTGCGGAGGCACCTTGATCGAGCCCACCTGGGTCATGACGGCCGGCCATTGCCTGGTGCTCGGCAACTTCATCCTTCCCGCTGAAGACTTGAGCGTTTTCGTGGGCAGTACCGATTTGAGCACTGAGGAGCCCCGCCTCATCGAAGTCGTAGAACGCATCATTCATCCCGGTTTCGTCGTTGCGGACGAAAACCTGCGCAACGATATCGCCCTGCTGCGGCTGGCCGAACCGCTCGAATTCCCCACCGTGCCACTGGTGCAAGACCCCGATGATCCGCGCATCATGGCCGAAGCGGCGGCCACCATATTGGGATGGGGAGCCCGCCAGTTCGATCCCGAGGAGCCCAATGCCGAGGATCGTGCCTTCGACTTCCCCGAGATCCTGCAGCGCGCCGATACTGAAATCGTGGACGACAACGAGTGCGTGACCGCCTACATACCGCTGCAGGCCGAGATCCTGCCCGAACAGCACATCTGCGCCGGCTTCCTGGGCACGGGCGGGGTCGATACCTGCGACGGAGACAGCGGCGGTCCGCTGCTCTTGCCGGACGGCGAAGGTGGATGGGTACAGGTCGGCATCACCAGCTTCGGGGCCGATTGCGCCGATCCCGACTTTCCCGGCGTCTACACCCGGGTTCCCAACTTCATCGACTGGATCCGCGAAGTGCTGGCGCCCCGCACCGAGGCCGGGGTGGGCGACTCGCCCGCAACCCAGTCCTTCGTGATCGCCGTGGACACCCGGCCGCCCTTCAACACCGGACTGGCCGTCACCAACATGGAGGGCGGAACCACCGACCTCCAGTTCACGCTTTACGACCGCCAGGGAATGATGGTCGACACGGTTGACGACTCCTTGGTCGGGTCGGGACAGAGGGCCATTTTCGTGGCCGGGCCAGGCGGACTGTTTCCCGATCGAACCGACTTCCTGGGCAGCCTGGCAGTCACCGCCAATGGGGACGTGGCAGCCGTAACCCTGCGCCAGAACGTGGCCCAGGCGGCGGCAGGGTCGCCCCTGACCACGCTGCCGGTGATCGCCACCGACACGGCCCAGACCAGCTTCGTGCTGCCTCAAGTGGCCGACCTCATCGGAGCCATCCGTTCCGAGATCATCGTGGTCAATCCCGGAGCCACGGGCGGACAAGTCACCATAAACTTCGTGGGGCAGGACGGAATGCCCAGCGAAGTCGGCCTGAGGGACGTAGGCACAAGCTCGACCTTCACGCTCAATCTCCCCGCCCATGGGAGCCTTTTCTTGAGGACCAACGAAGGCAGCGAACTCAGAATCGTCTCGGCCCGCATCACCTCCACCATTCCGGTAGGCGTGACGGCCGTGCTGGCCCTGCCTTAGCTGCAGACTATGCCAGCGCGTCAGAAGTCTGAAACCCAGGGTGGCGCCGCCGTCTCGCTTGCGCTCGCCGGGGCTGACCCTGGGCTAGCGAATCTGTCCCTTTCAGGGACAAAAAACGACGGCCCTGGCTCAAAACTTATGACCGGCAGCACTAGGCCAGGATGTGTTCAACCAGTTCGCGTACGGCGCCATAGCCGCCGGGGGAGGGGCTGACCCAGTCGACCTGGGAACGCACCTCCTCCACGGCGTCGGCGGGGGCGGCGGAGAAGCCGGCTCGGCGCAGCACCGGGAGGTCGGGGACGTCATCGCCCATGGCGGCTGCCTGGCGGGCCCGCAGACCGAGATCGCGCAATAGTCCTTGGAAGAGCGCCAGCTTGTCTCGGGCGCCCTGAATGACGTGCCTCACGCCCAGCTCTTCCGCCCGGCGCGATACGGCCCGGCTCTGGCGTCCGGTCAGGAAAGCCACCTCGATGCCCGCGTTAATGGCCATGCCGATGCCGTAGCCGTCCTTGGTGGAGAAGAACTTGATCTCCTGGCCCTGAGGCGTGAGGCCGATGCGGCCGTCGGTGAGCACTCCGTCCACGTCCAGCACCAGCAGTTTGATGTCTTTCAGGTCGGCGATGGCCATCGATCCTCCGGGGCATCTGCCCAATCAAAACATCTCGGTGCCCCACAGGTCGTGGAGGTGGATGACGCCCACAAGCTTGTTCCCTGGGTCCACCACCATCACGGAGGTGATCTTGCGCTGCTCCATCAGGCGCAGCGCCTCCACGGCCAGCTCGGCGGGGCCGATGGAAACGGGAGAGGGCGTCATGCAGTCGCGGGCCTTCAAGGTGAGGACGTTCTGAGGGCCTTTTTGCAGCAGGCGGCGCAAATCGCCGTCGGACACCACTCCCACAAGGCGTCTCTCGGTATCGACCACGGCGGTGATGCCCAGTCCCTTGCTGGACATTTCGTAAATGACCTCATCCATGGGAGCGTCAGCGGGGACCGAAGGCAAGCGGTCGCCTTCGTGCATCAGATCGTCGATACGGGCCAGGCGCTTTCCGAGCCCGCCGCCGGGGTGGAGGCGGGCGAAGTCGTCCAGGGCAAACCCCTTGCGTTGTGAAAGGGCCACTGCCAGCGCGTCCCCCCAGGCCAGGGCGGCCGTGGTGGAGGCGGTGGGCGCCAGTCCGATGCTGCAGGCTTCCCGGTCGACGCCCACGTCGAAGGCCACGTCGGCGCGCTTGGCCAGCGTCGATTCGCGATTGCCAACCATGGCGATAATGGGCACCCCCAAGCGCTTGAGCGTCGCCAGCAGGCGGATCAGTTCCTCGGTCTCGCCGCTGTTCGAGAGGGCAAGCACCAGATCGTCGGAGGTCAGCATCCCCAAGTCGCCGTGGATGGCCTCGGCAGGATGCATGAAGAGAGCCGGGGTTCCCGTCGAAGCCAGGGTGGCGGCGATTTTGCGGCAGATCAGGCCCGATTTGCCCATGCCGGTCGCGACCACGCGTCCGCGGCAGCTGCTCAGCAGCCGCAGAGCCTCCTCGAAGGATTCATCGACTCTCTCGACAAGGGCGGCGATAGCTTCCGACTCAATGCGCAGCACTTGACGGGCCAGCTCTTTGCTCATCGGTCTTCAATCCGTCTCCATCTCGGGCTCCATCGACTTGACCAACTCGTCGATGCGCTTGAGTTGGGAGAAGAGTTCCTCGGCCTTTTCAAGGTGGAGTGCGTTGGGGCCGTCGCTGAGGGCCTTGGAGGGCTCGTCGTGAACCTCGCAGAAAATTCCGTCCACTCCGGCGGCCACCGCCGCCCGCGCCAGGTATGGGATGAACTCGGCCTGTCCGCCGGTGGAACTCCCCTTCCCTCCCGGCAACTGCACGCTGTGGGTGGCGTCGAAAACCACCGGCCGGCCCAGCCGCCTCATGATGGGCAAGGACTTGAAGTCCACCACCAGGTTGTTGTAGCCGAAACTGGCTCCCCTCTCGGTGAGGAGTACCAAGTCGGCGCCGGCGTCCAGGGCCTTGGCCAAGACGTTCTCCATGTCCCAGGGAGCCAGAAATTGTCCTTTCTTGATGTTGAGCGCGCGCCCCGTGGACGCGGCCGCTTGTATGAGATCGGTCTGGCGGCACAGGAAAGCGGGGATCTGCAGTACGTCCAGGACTTCGGCGGCCGCTTGGGCCTGATCAGGCTGGTGGATGTCGGAGAGAATCGGAACGCCGATCTCGCGCCGGACCTCGGCCAGGATCTCCAGACCTTCCCCGGGGCCGGGTCCGCGGAAGGACCGGATGGAGGTGCGGTTGGCCTTGTCGTAGGAGGCTTTGAAGATAAAGGGGATCTCCAGCATGCGGGTCAGCGAGGCCAGGCTCTCGGCCATTCGCAGGCAGTGCTCGCGGCTCTCGATCACGCAGGGCCCGGATATGAGGAAAAAGGGACGTCCCCCGCCCCGAAATGCGTCCTTGTTCACCGCCACAGTCTAGCAGTTCTCCATAGGAGGAACCATGGGGTGCGCACTCGGGAGCAGCCCGTCGGGAGTTGGCCGCTACGAGCTACCGCTCGCCGCGGTGCTGCTCGCTGGACGGCTGGTCGACAAGCAGCCGGCTTTCGATGAGTTCCCCCTGCTCAACATGCTGGGGTCGTCCCAGGCGCTTCTTGCGGTATTCGACGGCGGCTTGGATGAAGCTGACGAAAAGGGGATGCGGCTCCAGCGGACGCGATTTGAACTCGGGATGAAACTGGCATCCCAAGAACCAGGGATGATTCTCGAGTTCAACGATCTCGACGAAATTCTTGTCGGGCGAGTTGCCGGCGATTTGCAAACCGTAGCTGGTGAGGATTTCCTCGTACTCGCGGTTGAACTCGTAGCGGTGGCGATGGCGCTCGGAAATCTCTTTCTGTTGGTAGATGCGGTGGGAAAGGGACTCTTCTTCCAGTACGCAGGGATAGGCCCCCAGACGCATGGTGCCTCCCATTTCCTCCACGCCCAGGAGTTCGCGCAGCTTGTAGATGACGCGATGGGAGCTGGAGGAGTCGAACTCCGAGGAATTGGCGTCCAGCGAGCAGACGTTGCGGGCGAACTCGATGACCGCGCACTGCATTCCCAGGCAGATCCCGAAGTAGGGCACCTTGCCCACGCGGGCGAACTGGATAGCCTTGATCATGCCCTCGATGCCGCGCGGACCGAAGCCCCCCGGAACCAGAATGGCGTCCACCTCGCCCAGCTTGTCCTGCCAGTTCTCGCCGGCCAGTCCCTCCGACTCGATCCACTTCAGCGTGACCCGGTAATGATGGGGCAACCCCCCGTGAATGAGGGCTTCGCTGAGGCTCTTGTAGGAATCCTCGTACTCCACGTATTTGCCGACGATGCCGATGACGACTTCGCCGCGCGGATTGTAGATGTTGGCGACCAGCCGCTCCCAATCGGTCAGGTCGCAGTCCCGCTCGGGCATTTCCAGAGCTTCGCAGATGATGCCGTCCAAGCCCTCCTTGTGCAGCACCAAGGGGACCTCGTAGATGCTGGAGACGTCTTTGGCCGTAATCACTGCCCGCGATTCCAGGTTGCAGAAGAGGGCGATCTTCTCCTTGATGTCCTTGGGCAAGAAGCGGTCGGTCCGGCACATGACCACGTCGGGCTGAATACCGATGCCGCGCAGTTCCTTGACCGAGTGCTGGGTGGGTTTGGTCTTCAGTTCCCCGGCGGCATTGATGAAGGGGACGTAGGAGAGATGGATGAAGATGGTGTCCTTGCGTCCCAGATCGTTGCGCATCTGGCGGATGGCTTCCAAGAAGGGCAGGCTCTCGATGTCTCCGATGGTGCCGCCGATCTCCACGATGACGACGTCCACTCCCCCCGCCAGACGTTTGATGGTGCTCTTGATCTCGTTGGTGATGTGGGGAATGACCTGAACGGTCTTGCCCAGGTAGTCGCCGCGCCGCTCCTTTTCGATGACCGCCTCGTAGATCTTGCCGGTGGTGGAGTTGTTGTCTTTGCTCAGGCGAACGCTGGTGAAGCGTTCGTAGTGTCCCAGGTCAAGATCGGTTTCGGCGCCGTCGTCGGTGACGAAGACCTCGCCGTGCTGAAAAGGACTCATGGTACCCGGATCGACGTTGATGTAGGGATCGAGTTTGAGCAAGTTGACGCGAAATCCGCGCGCCTCCAGCAGGCATCCGATGGAAGCCGAGGCCAGGCCTTTGCCCAGCGAACTCAAAACCCCACCAGTGACGAAAATATACTTGGTCGACATCTCTACCGTGATCCTTTCCCTTGTCGAGCTTTCAATTCCAGGGCGGCGTCTTTGGAGGCATTTTCCAACAGGGGTCTGACACGCTCCAGGTCGTCGGGGGTATCCACTCCCAAACTGTCGTGCGCCACCTCCACCACCCGAATGGGGATGCCGTATTCGAGCCAGCGAAGCTGCTCAAGGCATTCGCTTTGCTCCAACGGCGTGGGTGCCAGTTGCGGCATTTCAAGGAGCACCTGACGCCTGTATCCATAGATGCCCAAATGCTTGTAAACAGGCGCTTTCACTCCCCGGCGGCTGGGGATGGCGGCCCGCGAAAAGTAGAGCGCCCGGCCGTCGCGGGCCCATACCACCTTGACCGCGTGAGGACTCTCGATCTCGCGCTCCTCCCTGATCTCGACACAAGCGGTGGAGATCTGCCAGGACATTTTTCTTGGGCCTGGCCCGCCGCTCTCGCCCCCCAGCGCTTGCGCCACCTCTTGGATGGTGGAGGCAGCCATCAGGGGCTCGTCGCCCTGTATGTTGATGTAGGCGTCGGCCTCTATCCTGGCGGCCACCTCAGCCACCCGGTCGCTGCCGCTGGGGTGGTCCGGACGCGTCATCAGGGCCTGGCCGCCGAAGGCTTCTACGGCCCGGACGATGCGCCGGTCATCGGCGGCCACGATCACGCGCTCCAACACCGGGGCCTTGAGGGCCTGCCGGTAGACCCATTCGATGAGAGGGCGTCCCGCAATTTCAAGGAGGGGTTTGCCCGGCAATCGCGTCGACGCGAGGCGGGCCGGAATAACGCCTATGAAGCGCATAAAACAGAATAAACTGCTCTCACCCGGAAGTGCAACCGGCCTTCCCTCTTTACCCGCAGCGCGAAGAATGCCACACTAGGGTCACGAATCTTGAACCATCGTAGCGATCGTTGAAGACGGGGAAGTCTGGATGCAACGCAGAATAGCCGCCATCGTGCTGGTTGGAGGAAGCCTGCTGTGGATCGGCCTTATCCTGGCCGCGCCGTACGGGCGTGCCCAGGACTGGTCGGCCGCCTCATGGATCTATCTCTTCTTCCAGCGCATCTGCCACCAGATGCCGGAGCGCAGCTTTCATCTGGCCGGAGAACCTCTGGCCGTCTGCCACCGCTGCTTGGGCATCTACGCGGGATTCCTGGCGGGAGCGTTGCTGTTGCCGCTCTGGCAGAGCCTGGGCCGGCTTTTGCTGGTCCGTCCGCGGCTTCTCCTGATCGGATTCGCCCTCATGGCGACGGACGTATTCCTGTTGCCCAACACCTGGTGGAGCCGCCTGGCCAGCGGCTGGATCGCGGCCTTCCCCCTGGCGGTCTTCGTAGAAACGGCTTTTCGCCAATTGCTGGAAGAGAAGCTTCCGGCACCAATCAACTTGCATGCTAGAGAGTGAGAGGAGACAAACCATGACCGATGCGAGCGTGAGCAAAATGCGTCCTGCCCTGATCGGCGGACTGGTACTGGGCGTGGCCTCGGGGATTCCCTTCGTCAACGCCCTTAACTGCGCCTGCTGCCTTTGGGTCATCATCGGCGGCGTCTTGGCCAGCTATCTCTATCTCAAGGAATCCACAGTTGCGGTGAGCTACGGCGATGCAGCCGTGCTGGGACTGCTGACGGGAATCGTGGGCGCCGTCATCTCGACCGTGGTCTCCTTTCCCATCACCCTGCTCTTCAACATCGGCGGCGCGTCCGAGATGCAAGAAGCCCTGGAACAGTTGCGCAGCAACCCCGACATACCGCCCGAGTTCGTGGAGTTCTTCGAATGGATGGTGGAATCGGGAATGCTGGGCGCAGGATTCTCGGTGATCGGACTTCTTTTCTCCCTACTCGTCTTTGCTCTCTTCGCCATGCTGGGAGCCATTATCGGAGTCGCCGTCTTCCAGAAAGACAAGGGCTCGGCGCCGCCGCCTCCCGCGGCTTCCGACACGGTCCCGAGCACGCCTCCGCCTCCTTCCGGCGGAACCGGCGGGGCCTCCGGCGGCGGAGCTTCCTCCTCTTCGGGCGCTTCCTCTTCGGGCCGAGGCGCTGCGGCGCCTCCCTCTTCGTCCCCTTCAGGCGGAGCGGCGTCCCCAAGCGCCCCCTCCCCGCCGGCGGCGGACGAATCATCCGAGGACAAGCCGGATTCGTGATCACTCGTGAAGCCTCTCCCGCGGTCCAGAAATTCTGGACCGCGGGAGGCTTCTCGTGTCGGCCCCGGATGCGAAACTTTTCAAGGCCCGTTTCATCTCGACCTGTAACCGTCAAGGCGGGTTTGACCGACATGAGAGGAAGAACCTGCTGAACAGTTCGCGCCTGTGACCTTTGAAGAGGAGGAGCAAGCGAGAAAGCGATGAAAGCTCAAGAGTCCATCCCCGAAAACCACCCCGTCCGCACAGTCTTCCGCAACCTGACCGACCGTGCCCTCAACCAGTCTGAGATGGCCGACAACGACTTGTGCCTTTACCTCAGCGACCTGCTGCTTCAGTTCATGTGGACCGAGAACCTCTACGGACTGAAGGACGAGGAGGGGCGTCCGCTGATGTACCTGATCGACATGTTCGAGCAGATTTCAAAGATGCCCCGCCGCGCCCGCAAGGATTCATACCGCCAAATCGGCGATTACACCCTCTTCGTTCTGGGCATGTTCCCGGAAAGCCTCAGCTACGGGCGGCGCCAGATTCCCCAGTCTTATTACACCGACTGCGGACGCCGCAGCTACATGGCCGCCTCGGAGCTGGAAGGCAATACCGACGCTACCGCCACCCTGCGCAAGCTGGCTCACCGATACGAGCGCTGCGTCCTCAGCCTCAACTGGGTGCGCGAATACAGCACTGACCCTTTCTACCAATACATGTTCCGCCAATTCGGCATCACTTAGGTCAGCGGACGATGAGGGCGGTGTGGTCGGGGCCGCTTCGGTTGGCCTGCGTCAGGTCGACGTCTTTCTCGATGCCGGTGACGGCTACGTCTCCCTGGAACTGCCACAGATGCCAATCCGACCAACCCTGGGGCATGCGCGGGGCGTCGACCCCGTACTCGGCGATCCACAACGGGTAGTCGCCGAAGTTGATTTCCGCGAAGTACTTGTCCCAGAAATTGGGGGAGGTGTAGATGATGGGCTTGATGCCGTAATGGCCCTCCAGGAGTTCGACAAAAGTCTTGAGCCGTTGGGCAAGCCCTTCCAGCGTGGTGT